>DUVD01000071.1 GCA_012841225.1 Fibrobacter sp. | reverse complement strand
GGCTTCATGTAACGCAAGGTGCGCATATTATGAAGACGGTCAGCAATTTTTATCATGATAACACGTGGGTCTTTAGCCATAGCGGCTATTAACTTGCGATACGTTTCGGCTTTTTCTTCGGTTTTAGACCCTTTTTGTACGGCGGAAATTTTAGTAACAGCATCTACCATAAAAGCAGTATCGCGGCCAAATTTCAAAGAGATTTCATCTAGTGTATAATCAGTGTCCTCGACTACATCGTGAAGGAGTCCCGCTAAAACAGAAGACATATCAAGTTTTAAGTCAGCTAAGATTTTAGCTACTTCATAAGGGTGCTCTGTGTAAGGCATTCCGCTCTTGCGATATTGACCTTTATGAGCTTCGGCAATAAAAGTAACAGCAGCCCTAAGAAGAGCCTCATCGAGTTCTGGATTTTTCTTTATCAGAACCTCAATAATGTGTTCTTGATTGCTTTTTAAACTAACCACTTCCATATCTTTAATCTATGAAAAAAAGCGGTTTTTGTTTCTAAAAACGTAAAAATTAAGTCGAAATGTTAAGATTTATCTTTTTAGGCAGTAGTAGGAGCGCTTTGTAAAACGGCTAATAAGACGGCCACATAATGGCAAACAGCACCAGCTAAAACAAAAATATGCCACACAACATGATGCAATGCCCAACGCTTATTAAGATAGAAGATAGTGCCGAGCGTGTAGATAACGCCACCCACAATCAACATGACCAAAACAGAGGTCGAGAGTGTAGTAAAAAAGGTCTTACCACCTACTAGTAGAATCCATCCCATGGCGATATAAATAAAGGTACTTAAGTACCTAAATCGACCAGCACAAAATATCTTAAAGAAAATGCCTATAACAGAAAGACTCCACAAAATGGAAAGGACGGTAATACCAAAGGCATTTAGCATATAAATTAATAAAAAAGGCGTGTAAGTGCCGGCAATTAAAAAATAAATCGATATATGGTCCAAAACTTTTAAAACCCTTTTAGCTTCGGGCTGTACTGTAGCATGGTATAGCGTACTAAAAGTAAAGAGCATAATAAAACTAAAAGCATAAATAGCGGCAGCGACCGTGGCTGCAGGGTTGTCTGCTTTAATGGAAATAGCAGTAACAACAGGAAGGCTAGCAAGGCCGATTAAAAAACCAAAACCATGGGAAATTGCATTACCCATTTCGATAGCTAAAGGACTTCTAAATTTAGTTTCACAAGAATCAGCATTAATTTTTTTACTCATAAAGCACAATCTATAAAAAAGAACTTGTTGTTGATAAAAAAACGGAAAATTAGAAACAATATGGATCTAAATATCTACTTTGCCTATCTGGTTTACATAATGTTGATTATCGGGTGTAGTCAGGTGGGTAATTTAATTCTAGGAAAGCCATCTGGTTTTGTCTATTGTTTTAGTTATTTGTCCACAATTTGAATTTTTAGTCGCTCTGATTTCTGCAGGTTATTACATAATTAAATTATCATTGTTGACTAGTTAAACTTTTAGGACAACAACATAATAATTCTTTTGTTACATATATATGTCTACTAATTTATATTTAATCTGATTGGTTTTATTTAAATGCTTTTATGGGAGTTGGTATGAATAAATGGAGTTTGTTGTTTTTGGCTTGCTTATTAACGCTTGCGACAGCTCAGAACACGGATCGCGCTTCTTATATCACTTGGCTTCAGAATGACAAGCCTTACACTGGTGCTCATGATCCTGGAATAATTCGAGATGAACGCGGTGTATATACGCTCGTAAGCACCAACAACCTATTGACTTTAAGTCAATCTACGGATATGCTAAACTGGAATAATGTGGGGAGCGTTCTAAGAGCAGTTCCCACTTGGATGTCTTCGGTGTATTCTGGAATAGAAAATATATGGGCTCCACACCTAGCTTATATGAATGGGAAGTATTGGTTGTACTATTGCGGTTCCGTTTTTGGAAAAAACACATCACTAATTGGTGCTTTTTCAAACCCAACACTTGATGTAAAAAGCCCGAATTACAAATGGACAGACATTGGAGAAATTTGGCGCTCCACCACTTCTAACAATTACAACGCTATTGATCCAGAGCTACTCGTAGATGCGCAAGGCAAGGCTTGGTTAAGCTTTGGTTCATTTTGGCAGGGCATGCGCATGATTGCAATTGACCCAAGCACAGGCAAGCCACTTTCTAGTGATAAAACGCTTTATTCTACAGCGAGCCGTGGTGGCGGGGCCATTGAAGGGCCTTCGACCTTATATCGCGATGGCTATTATTATTTATTTACCTCCTGGGATAAGTGTTGTGATGGAGCCGCAAGCACTTATCGCACCATGATGGGGCGCTCCACTACCCCTACGGGGCCCTATAAAGACAAATCTGGAAAAGACCTCATGAGCAGTGGCGGTACGCAGATGATTGCCGCTTACGGTCATCTTTATGGCCCAGGCGGTGGCTCCCCTTTTGTAGATGGACGACGTACTTTTTACGCCTTACATTATTATGGAGCCAATAATTGGAATTACTTAAGCTTGCGCTCTTTGATTTTTGATTCAGATAAATGGGCGGAGTTTGGCCAACCGTTTATGGGGCGTTATATGGCTTTTGAAGCAGAGCATGCAAAAATTAATAGTGCCACTATTCACACATCCACCACTGCGTCGGCAGGTGAATATGTAGGTCATATTAACGATGATAATAGCTATGTAGAATTTGTTGCTGACATTTTGGGCGAGGGTGATTATTGGATTGAAATTCGTTATGCTGCTGGTGATGGTGCAGCAACGCATGAATTAACTGTGAATGGAGGCAGTGCTGAGACGGTGAATTACTCACAGACCTCAAATTGGGGCAATTTCCCAGTAGGTCGTACCGTACTAAAATCAGCCACCCTACAGCAAGGAAAAAATACAATTCGTTTAACAAAAGGTACAGGATTTGCCGAGCTCGATCGTATTGATTTGATTAGAAAAGCAAGTTCTCCACAAAAATTAGGCGCCTATGATCGTTCGTTTTCTCCAAAATGGATTCCGGAGTATAACGGTGTAAAGCTTTTGACTGGTTCTTGGACGCAATATGAAAACATGGGCTTTGATGGAGGAGGCTACCGGTATGTTAATTTAAAAGTGCGTTCTGGTTCTTGTAAATTGACCTTAAAATTAGGCAGTGCTGGTAGTATTTCACAAGAAGTAGATGTTTCGGCTTCCCTATTAACAAATGAAATTTCACTAAACAATGCCTTTATGAACGCTAAAGGGGTGCATGACCTTTATATCGCTACCAACTCAGGTGATTGTGATCTGGAAAGCATTCGATTTGCCGAAAATACAACTCGACTCCAAAAACAAAAGCCCACTATGAATTCCAGTTCCCTAGGTAAAATGAAGAGCTTTAACCTTCTTGGACAAAAGGTAAAATAATATGAACTTGATTTCTATAAAAAAAGGACTCTTACTCTCCTTGTTTACTGTTATTGCGAATGCTTCAAACCCGATAACTACAAAACTCTACACAGCAGACCCAGCAGCACTTGTTTATAGAGACTCACTCTTTATTTTTACCGGTCATGATGAGAATACTGCTAGTACAGGGTTCATTATGAACGACTGGCACGTTTTTGCAACAGGAGATTTGGTGAATTACCATGATTATGGCCCAATGATGTTACCTTGGACCACTTTTTCTTCATGGGCTAACGTCGCTGCTTTTGCAGGGCACTGTACACAGCATAAGGGAAAATTTTATTGGTTTGTTCCAATGATTCATAAAAATATTAAGGTAAACGAAGGCTTTGCCATTGGTGTTGCTGTAGCAGATCATCCTTCTGGCCCTTGGAAAGATGCCATTGGCGCTGCGCTTATCACCGACAATACGCCAAATTCTATTCCCTTAAATATTGACCCCGCAATTTACATCGATGGTGATGATATATGGTTGTATTGGGGGTCTTGGAATGCGGCTCGACGAGTAAAGCTTAAAGATAATATGATTGAACTAGACGGTAGTGTCGAAACGGTGTCTGCCCCAAATTTTTTTGAAGCGCCTTGGGTTCATTATTTTGATGGAAAATACTACTTAAGCTATGCCTCTGGCTACCCCTCCACCACTGCTTACTCCACAAGTTCAAAGCTTTCAGGGCCATGGACTTATGGTTCGGTGATTAACACAAAAATGGCGAATTCAGAAACCAACCATCAAGCCATTTTGCAATACCGTGGTCAATGGTTGTTTATCTATCATACTGGTGATTCTCCAGGTGGAGGGACTTACCACCGTTCTGTTGCAGTGGATTACCTCTACTATAATACCGACGGCTCCATTAAGCAGGTGCAAAGAACAAGCACCGGACCAAAAAAAGTAGACAATAAACCACTCAACAACGGCTATTATCGACTTAAGGCCAAGCACAGCTCCCTTTTTATTGAAGATGTAAATGGTCAAATTGTGCAAAACAGCGACAAGGACTCCAGTTCTCAAATATGGCTCATTAAACGCGACGGTTTAACACGAGAGTATTCTCTTAAGAACATGGCTACGGGCAACTACCTCGCGTTTTCTTCTAATGAACGACTGAGCAAGGCGCTAGGCTCTACTTTAGAGAAAAAATTAGTCATTGAAAACTCATCCATTGAAGACGGGTATTTCTTATTTGTGGATTACAGTAAAGATTATCTTGCCGATATTAGCGATATTTCAATGGAAAAAGGCAAAGAAATGGTCGTATGGATTCGCAGTGGCACACAAAACCAAACTTTTCTTTTTGAACAAGTTAACTACGAACCATCTGTTAAAAATATAGATTTAAAACTGGTCGTACCGCATTCAAGTCCTATGCCAAGCATTGTCTCTAAATCGCTTGCTGGGGGTATTTTACTTTCTTCAGCTGCGCCTTGGATTTTATTTGACTTAAATGGGGTTCAATTGCAACAAGGGATGTCTGATTTTGTCTCTACTATTGCCTTTAGTCCAGGATCTTATATCCTTTACGTTCAAAAAAAGGCAAATTATGTTTTATTAAAATAGGCGGGGTTTAAGATGAAAAGAATAAAAGTGATAGCAGGAATCTCTCTACTCACCTTGTTGTTGGGTTGTTCAGGTAAATCCCCTGTGGATGCGGGTAAAAATGAGCTAAATGAAAGCTCTTCTTCAGAGATTTTATCAAAAGAATCCTCGTCGTCCATAATATTATTTTCCTCTTCGTCTTCTGTCGAAGCACTCCCCTCCTCTTCTTCCCTCGTAGCCTCAGGCACCAAAGGGTGCGGCACTTCACCCACATTAATAAATGGACTTCAAACCATTACAGTAGATGGCGTTGCTCGGCAATACTATATAGACATCCCCACTAATTACAATAATGAAAACGAATACGTATTAATTTTTGCTTGGCATTGGCGAGATGGTAACGCTTCTGATTTAATCGATAAAAATACAGGATGGGGCAGTGGTGCTTATTATGGACTTAAAGCAAAATCAGAAAATTCGGCTATATTTATTTCTGCAGAAGGACTTGATAAAGGCTGGGCAAATACCAATGACAGGGACTTAAAATTTTTGACTGCAATTCTAAAAGCGGTTAAAACAGACCTTTGCGTGGATACGACTCGAATTTTTTCGACTGGTTTTAGCTATGGTGGTATGATGAGCAATGCAATTGGGTGCAGCATGGGTGATGTTTTTCGCGCCGTGGCCCCAATGTCTGGATCTTTATGGAGTGGTTGCGCTAAAAAGGCCAACGCCCCTGCGTCTATTTTATTTCACGGGACAGGTGATGATGTAGTTCCAATAGACGCTGGAAAAGATGCACTTAACACCTACTTGACTCGAAATCATTGTTCTTCAACAACAAAGAGCATTGGCAAAAACGGCTGTGTTGAATATGATGGTTGCGACGATGGGAAGCCTGTGGTTTGGTGCGAATTTAATGGTAAGCATTCTACGCCGACATTTTCTGCCGAGGAAACGTGGGCATTTTTCTCAAGATTTTAAGGTGTAATTAAGAGAATACGCTAATCGATTGCAATGAAGCCATATGCGTAAAATAATGGAAAAGCTCGCCCTCCATAATCTCTTAAAGATAGCAAGCTGTTCCCTTACGACAAGTGTCTTTTGATTAGTCCCCAGCCCAAAATTGGTCTGTGATGTATTTTAGGCTTTTGAACTGTAATGGGGCTATACGATTATTTATTCGATATAATACGAATCAATACTAACACAACAGCTACAACCAATAGGATGTGAATAAACCCTCCAATGGTGTATGATGTAACAAACCCTAATATCCACAATACGAGTAACACTATGGCTAATGTATATAACATCTTATTTCTACTTAAAATTTATTAATTCAAATTCGTGCTTGATAAACATTTCTTTAGTCAAAATATTTAACTTTGGCTGTAGTAAATGATTTATAGAATATAGTCATACTTTTTGATAACACCAATTTCTTTTGTAAATTAATTTATTTAATTTCTCCAAGCTTTTTGTTTGAAAGCACAGATCGCCATTCTATGTATTAAAAAACAGATATATAAAAGAAGGAGAGGTTCTGATTCAATCTTTTCCTATATTATCACTATGATACCTAATCGTCGTCTTTTTGTTTACCTTTTCCTGCTTCTTCTACCTCTGTTTTTTAATTCATGCGCGTCGTCCCAGAAGATTCGCGCTGGAAAAATACTTTCCAAAACAGAGCTCGCTTTTGACTCGGTTCAATTAGACTCAATTGCTTTGCATCCCGATTTTTTTAAGAAAATTGATGTATTAAAAACAACATTTTTTCCGAATCCTCAAGTAATTATGCTTGTTCAGAATTTGGCCAACGGCATTATCGAATCGGAAATGGGATCTGCTTATTTAAATATAGATCTTCAGCTTCAAAACAAATCGCTTGATTCCCTATGGCTTCATGATTTAAATGCTACTCTAGAACTTGATTCTGCAGTTCAATTACCGTTAGCACTGGCTGAAAAAAGCATTTTGTTGCCCGGTGTACAGAATATTTCAGTAAAAACAAGTATTTTACTTGATCAAAACTTATTAAACCTTGTGCAAGTCAAAAAGGTGAGAATCCGCGGAAAAATGCTTGTTTCGTTAAAAGAAAATGGAAATCTTATCACTCTTAATTTCAATGTATTGAGAGAAATTACTCCCGAAGAAATGGACCTTCTCCAGCGCCGTGCTCGTGAAAGTATTATGAATCATATCGTCGGAGATTGGGTTAATGCCATTCTCTAAAGGAAACGTACGATGAAAAACCGTCTTTTTGTCCCTAT
>DUVD01000070.1 GCA_012841225.1 Fibrobacter sp. | reverse complement strand
CACTTAAAACCGCTAATTGCGCCTGTGTGAAGTTATTCTTTTCGCGCAATCTCTTTACTACGATTCGAGTGGCGGCTTTTCGAAAAATTACTTCGTTAACGTTGCTCTTATCTGTAAATTCAAAGTCTGATTTTTTGTTCATTAATGCTTAATACCACGAAAAACGATGAAATAAGATTATAAATGATATGAAAAGGGAGGGATTAAAGTGACGGGTCGAGCCGTCAAAACGAAAGAGGGCGATATTATAGCAAATGACAGTTTTTTAGCAAAAACATGACGATATTTTGATTTTTTAGCCTGTTTTTGTTTTTCTGAGTTTTTGTATATTTCAAATAGATTAAAACCTGTTTATATGAAATGATTAATATGGAGTTTTGGCCTGTGAAGCGATTGTTGTTGTTATTGATGTTTACCGTAGCTTTTGTAATGGCGCGCCCTATTAACGATGGGAATAAATTGTTTGCTTTAGGTGATTATGACGCCGCTTTAGTTGAGTACACCAAAGCCAGAGAGTCCGAACCCGCTAACCCTTTGCTTTTTTACAATATAGGGACTTGCTTGTATCAGCTAGGGCAATGGGAAGGAGCTAAAGTGGAACTCGAAGCAGCAACTCGCATGCCAGATTCGTCTATGGCGTCTAAAGCCTCTTATAATTTAGGAAACACGCATTTTCGCATGGGAGAAGCTAGTTCTGAGCCTTCGGAGCGCATTGCCTCTTGGCGCGAGTCGGTAGCGTATTTAAAAAAGGCGATTGATTTAAATCCAGACTTTGAAAAAGCAAAGCGTAATGTTGAAATAGTGCAACGTAAATTAAAAGAAGAGATAGATAAACAAAAAGAGCAAAAAAATGAGGACCAAGACAAAGATCAAAAACAACCAGAGCTATCTCCAAAAGCGAAGGAGGCTTTAGCTCGAGCGTTGCAACTGTCTAAAGAAGAACAATATGCTTCTGCTAAGTCTCTTTTAGAGCAGAATATTGCAGAAGATGAGACGGCAGGGCAGCTTGCCCCTTACGTCCAAAGGATTGATGACGTTATAGAAATCAAAGCGGGTCGAAAGCCTAAGGCGAAAATCGACGCCAGTAACACCGATAACGAATTGGAGGTAATCTAATGCCGTTGTTATCGAAAAAGGGATGTTTTTTGTTTATTGTGCTTTTAATGACAAGTACCGCTTTGGCCGCGAGCAAAACGGCAAATGCTTACTACCGAGATGCGGCGTTTCAGTATATTGAAAGCAGACTACCTACCGCCGAAATTACGTGCCAAGAAGGGCTTTCGCACTACCCTAACGATACCAGGTTGCAGATGCTTTTGGATCGGATTCAAGAAGCGAAAGACGAGCAAAAGAATCAGAACAAAGACCAAAAACAAGATCAAAATGACAATAAGGATCAGGATAAAGACCAAGATCAAAAGGATGATAAAAACCAAGATCAAGAAAAAAATCAAAATGAGGATCAACAAAAAGACCAAAAGCAAGATGAGAATGATTCAGTTCAGTCTTCTTCGAGTCAGTTAGCTGAGAGTTCTTCAAGTGTTTCACAAAGTCCAGAAGAGCAAGAGCCCCAAGAAACGCCAGCAGGTCAAATGACGCCAGAAGAAGCCGCTCAGCTACTTAAAGACTTCAATGAGCAGAATGGCGAGCAGAAGCCTTGGAAGCCTGTACGGGGGCAGGGTCGGCCGTTAAAAGACTGGTAGGTGAGATTTGGAGATAAGCTTCGCGATAGTTCGTCTTCAAGGTGAGATTTGGAGATAACCTTCGCAATAGTTCGTCTTCAAGGCTCTCGCTGTACCTGTTGTACAGCTTCGGCCTTTCATCCTCCTCTCACTCGCTTTTCTCCAAATCTCGTTTGTGGTTGGTGGGTTAATTGGCGTGTGTGGTGGTTTTGTTTTGTGAATTATTTTTTGGGTGCTGTTTTCTTTTCTAAATTTAACAGATGCTATCTATTCGCAATATCGCTAT
>DUVD01000069.1 GCA_012841225.1 Fibrobacter sp. | reverse complement strand
TCAGATCGACGACATTTTTGACATTTTTGCTATTCGTATTATTGTAGAATCCATTCCAGAATGTTACTTGGCTTTGGGCTACGTCCACAACTTGTGGACTCCCCTTCAAAGCCGATTTAAAGATTATATCGCTACTCCAAAGCCAAACTTATACCAGAGCATTCACACCACGGTCATAGGACCAGAAAACAAAATGGTCGAGGTGCAAATACGCACAAAAGATATGGATCTTACTGCAGAAAAAGGCTTTGCTGCTCATTGGGCTTATAAATTAGAAACGGAACGAAGTGGCGAGGAGCTTGGTTGGTTAGGGCGAATGGCTTCGCTACAAACTGAAATTTTAGACTCTACTGAATTTCTCGAGTTTTTGCGTATCGATTTAAAACCAGAAGGGATGACCGTCTTTACACCTAAAGGTGATTCTATTGAGCTCCCAGAAGGCGCTTCCGTTCTAGATTTTGCTTTTGCGGTTCATTCAGAACTCGGCTTACGTTGTATTGGAGCTAAAATCAACGATGAAGTGGTAGGCATCGATAAAATCGTTCAAAATGGCTCGACGATTCAAATAATAAAAAGCCCAAGCCAAGAACCTAGTCCTGAGTGGTTAGACTTGGTAAAAACGGTTAAAGCAAAGCAAGAGCTTCGTCGCTGGATGAGGACTAGCATTAACCAGCAGGCTCTTTCATTAGGTAAAGAGATTTGGGAACGCGAGCTGCGCTTGTTCAAAATTCCAGCTATAGAAACGCCTTCTAATGAAGATATTTGTCTTTACTTTGGCGCAAGTACCATCGATGATTTTTTTAGACGCCTCGGGCAAGGAGAATTACCTCTTTCCGATCTCGAACTCTTTATTGAATCAAAGACTTCTTACACGCGAAGCAAAAACCCTTACTCCCTAAAATTCTTTCTCTTCTCAAAAGACAAAAAAGATTTTAGCGATCAAATGCCTATTCAAATTGGTCACGACTCTAATCTTTTAATCAATTTTGCGTCTTGCTGTTCTCCTATTCCCGGTGAGCCAATTGTGGGAGTGCTTGTTCCTAAAAAAGGAATAGAAGTGCACAACACGAGCTGTAAAAATGTAGAGAAAGTGCCTGCAGATCAACTTTTGGCGGTAGAGTGGAATGCCGATGACACTCAATCTTTTACTACTTATCTTTTAATTACCACTGATAACCGCCAAGGTATTACTATTGACGTTTTAAATATGCTTGCAAAATCGAATATTTTCTTAGAAAGAATGAGCGTTTCTTCTGTGAAGTATTCAGGGCGAATACGTCTTGTTTTTAAGGCGTTTCGAAAAAAACAAGTTCATTCTATTATGCAAAACATTGAAAAAATACCTGGGGTACGAGAGGTGCTTAAATCATGAGCATTTTACAGCAAAAATCAGATTATACCTCGCGCAATAGAGCCTTCAATTGCCGAATGCGGAATCGTTACTACGAAGAAGTCTACTACGCATTTCGAGCACTAGAACCAATTTTAGCTGAACTATCGACGAGTAATAAAAAAGACATGTGGTATTCTCAAATGGCCTCGCAAGTTCAACGCTATGAAACTATTTTAGTGACTTGCCTAGAATACGCGCAAGCCTCTATTTTTTATGGTCAAACAAAAAAGATGAACCTTTTTTCTGCAGACAAGCGTTGGGGCATTTTACAAGAAGAAGTATTTTTGGTACATTTTTTAGAAGAATTGTTATCAACCGTCCGATACGTGGCTTCACACCTCGAAACAGATCAAATATTAAAAGAACTCAATCTTTCAATGCAACTTAAAGTAACGCATCCACAGTTTCCTGGCTTTATTAGTAACTTACAGAAAAATTTAGAGGCCTTAAATATAACGACGGTAAATGAATTTTTAGATATAGCAAATCATTTGCGCGAACGCTTTCAAATTGGTAACGCTGTTTTTGGTACTTTACAAGAGCTACAACATTTTTATTGAGAGTTATTATGCAGTTTTCTGAATATTTTATTTTGGTGTTTTTTTTATTTCTAGGCGCTTTTATTGCTGCCTGCGCCATTATCATTGGCAAGCTACTCGGCTTTGCTTCTAAAGACACAAAAAATAAGTTTGCTCCTTATGAGTGCGGTATGGAAACTTATGGTAACGCACGCATACAATTTAAAGTAGGTTATTACTTGTTCGCCTTGCTGTTTCTGATTTTTGATATCGAAGTATTATTTTTGTTTCCAATTCTCACTCAATTCAAAATGATTATGGCGGGCAATACCGCTTTAAATCCGGTCATTGTTTTTGCCAATTTAACCATCTTTGTAACGGTTTTGACATTTGGTTTAGCTTATGCTTGGAAGAAAGGAATTTTAAAATGGGAATAATGAATGCTGTTCCGGGTATTTTAGACCCAATCCCCGGAGGGAAGCACCTAGTCAACATGCTCGATTACGTAACTAATTGGGCTCGTGCGAATTCTTTATGGCCTTTAACTTATGGCACTAGCTGTTGCGCTATTGAAATGATGTCTAGCTCTATGGCCAGGTACGATATTGCACGTTTTGGCTCGGAAGTTTTTAGGGCTTCTCCACGCCAAGCGGACTTGTTTATCATTGCAGGGACTATTACAGAAAAAATGGCCCCCGCCCTTCAAATGCTTTGGGAACAAATTCCAGGCCCCAAGTACGCTATAGCCATGGGAGCCTGCACCATTTCAGGTGGCCCTTTTATGTACGATAACTATTCCGTTATCCGTGGAGCCAACACATTAATTCCAGTTGATGTTTTTATTCCGGGATGCCCTCCCCGACCAGAAGCTCTTTTTCACGGTCTTTTAACACTACGAGATAAAATTTTAAGTGAGACTTTTAGAGACCCTTGGAAAGAAGGCATTGTCATTGATAAGCCTTATCCAGATCGTTGGAGTGAAGCCACGAAAGCCTGGGAAGAGTTAGAGAAAATTAAAGATGAGGAAATGGCCGAAGCGAGATTAAAGTTTAAAGAAGAACAGCCCGGTTATAAATCGCCTTATAAGGCCTTACGTGTTGCTAAAGAAGTCTTTCCCGAAATACCTCACCAGCCAAAACCTTTAATAGGCTTGCCAGCAAATACGATTTTTTCAATTATTAAGAAAAATTTTCCTTCGGTTTCTCCTTTTGACAATGACCCTTCTGAACCCGCTTTGATGGCTAGACCTAGTGACATGCCTCTTGACGTTTTAGTTTCTAAAGAAGAATACGTCGATTTAATTCAATTTTTAAAAGAAGACCCTCGTACTCATTTAGACTATTTAATCGATGTCACCGCTGTCGATTGGATAGGTCATTTTGATGTGATTACTCAATTGATGAGCATCGAAAAGGGGCACAAGCTTTTTATTAGGTTATCACTCCCTAAAGATGACTCTATTCCAGAAGAAAATCGCGCCACAAGTCTCTTGGCCGCTATGCCTTCCATTTATCACCTCTACCCCGCCGCTGAATGGAAAGAAAGAGAAGTGTTTGACATGTTTGGTATTCATTTTGAAAATCATCCAGATGAACGTCGTCTTTTTGTGGATGAAGATTTTAAAGGCTACCCATTAAGAAAAGACTTTACTCATCCCCATATTTTAAAGAGGCCTGTATGAGCTCAAGAAAACTGCCTCCAGGCTTTCGCGAAGAAGTTTTAGACAGCGACACTGAAGAGTACTTTGTAAACATGGGCCCCCAGCACCCAAGCACGCATGGGGCATTGCGTCTTGCGCTTCGCTTAGATGGTGAGACAATTGTCGAAGTGGTTCCTCATTTTGGTTACATCCACCGTGGCATAGAAAAACAAGCCGAATCGATGAACTACCTACAGTACATAATGCTTTCGGATCGCCAAGACTACTTGACTGCCATTCAAAATAACTGGGGCATATGCCTTGCTTTTGAAAAAGGTCTTGGGATTGGGGTGCCAGAAAGAGGTGAATTTATACGCGTGATGCTCGCCGAACTTGGTCGAATTGCATCTCATTTAGTTTTTTATGCCTGTTTTGGTGGCGATCTTGGCGGTCAAACGGCCCTCCTCTTTGGATTTAAAGAACGTGAAATGATTCACGACATTTTAGATGAAGTCACGGGTTCTCGCTTAACCACCAACTTCTTTCGTCCAGGTGGTTCTGTTCATGACATACCCGATACTTTCATCCCGCGGGTGACTTCTTTTTTAGAACACTTAGAAAAGTCGATGGTTGATTACGAACGCTTTTTATCAAAAAACATTATCGTCTTAGAAAGAACAAAAGGCATTGGCATTTTATCTAAAGAAGACGCGATTGCTTACGGTTGTTCTGGACCAGTTTTAAGAGCTTCTGGTGTTTCTTATGATGTCAGAAAAAATGACCCCTATGGCATTTATGATCAATTGGATTTTGATGTCCCAATTACCTACAGGGGAGATACTTACGACCGTTATGTGGTTCGGATTGCAGAAATTCACGAGTCCATTAAAATTTTGCGTCAATGCATAAAGCTGTTTCCTGAAGGACCCTATCGCTCTAAAGAAAAGCCTTCGATTCGCTTAAATCCTGGTTCTTATTATAGCGCCACAGAAACAGCAAAAGGCTTGTACGCTACTTACGTCGTTGCTGCATCGGGTGATAAACCTTATCGAATCCACACTAGAGGGCCTAGTTTTGCCAACTTAGCCGCCTTAAATAATATGGCTCGCGGGCATAAAATTTCGGATCTCGTCTCTATTTTATCGACGATTGACCCAGTTATTCCGGAGATTGATCGCTAATGATGATACCTTCTGTTCCTCATCCACTTGGAGATTGGGTTCGACAAATGATCCCTATCCCAGAACTTGCTTTTTTGGCTAACGCTCTTATTTGCATTATAGCTATTTGCGCCGTTGCTATTGGTTCTGCTCCCATTCTTATTTATATGGAACGCAAGGTTTGTGCCCATATACAATGCCGTTTAGGGCCTATGCGTCTTGGCTATAGAGGCACGCTCCAAACTATAGCTGACGTGATGAAGCTTTTATTTAAAGAAGTTTATGCCCCCTCTGGTGCCGATAAATTTGTGTTCTATTTAGCGCCCATGATTGTGCTAGTTGCTCCTTTTCTCGTTTTAGCGATGATCCCATTTGATCACAACTTGCAAGTCTCCAACTTATCGGTGGGAATTCCCTTTGTTATTGCCGTCAATGGTTTTGGCATTTTGGCTATTTTAATTGGCGGGTGGGCCTCAAACAATAAATACTCTTTGTTAGGTGCACTTAGAAGTGGCGCTCAAATGATTAGCTATGAAATTTCATTTGCACTCGTCTTGTTGTTTGTTGTCATGGTTTCTGGCTCTGCAAGTCTTATGGAAATTACGCTTAGTCAGTCTGGTACTATTCTCGACTGGTGGATTTTTAAAATCCCTGTGCTTGGATTCTTAGCTTTTATTATGTTTTTTATTTCCTCTATAGCCGAACTCAACCGCGCTCCTTTTGATATCGCAGAAGCCGAGCAAGAACTCACTGGTGGTTATCACACCGAGTACAACGGCACCGCTTTTGCAATGTTCTACCTAGCCGAATACATTAATTTAATCACCATATCCTCTTTGGCGAGCACTTGCTTTTTGGGCGGATTCTTCCCTCCCCTTATCGGTGTAGAAGCTGTCGATACCATACTCCTTAAAGTTCCAGGATTCCTCTGGTTTGCAGGAAAAGTAGTTTTAATGATTTGGGCTTATATGATGGTTCGCTGGACTTTTGTTCGTCCAAGAGTAGACCAACTAATGGCTTTAGAATGGAAGTTTTTATTGCCATTTAACCTTCTTCTTCTTGCTTTGGGTGCGGTTTATATCGCTTTTTAGGATAAATACCTTATGAAACAACCAGAAATACCTATTAGTCCTTCAAAATACATCAAACGCTACTTGAAGCGTTGTATTACGGGGCCCATCAGTCTTTTAATGGGCCTTTCAGTAACTCTCCGCTACTTTTTTAATCCCAAAAGAATTATAACAGAACAATACCCAGAAAACAAGAAAACACTTAAAATGCACCCTCGCTACCGAGGTTGTTTAGAACTTATCGAAGATGAAAACGACGAAAATTTATGCACGGCTTGCGGTCTTTGTGAAAAGGCCTGCCCAAACGCCTCAATCAATATATTAAAGACAAAAAACATCGCCGGCAAAAAAGTATTAGGGCAATACCTATTTCACTTAGGTTCTTGTACTCAATGTGGCCTTTGCATTGAGGCTTGCCCTTTTGGAGCTATTCGTATGAACCAAGAATTTGAATTGTCCAGTGAGTCAGTGGATTCATTTGATTTGATATTAAATAAAAAGGAGGGACGAGGCTAATGTTTCCTCTCGAATTAACTGATATTTTCTTCTACATCGTTGCTTCTATGATTTTGGTGACGGCTATTTTTACAATCATTGTTAAAAATGTGCTTCGAAGTGCTATTTTCTTGATTTTTTCTTTTGTAGCAACGGCCATTTTTTACTTAATGCTACATGCCGAATTTATTGCAATCGCGCAAGTGATGGTTTATGCTGGAGGGGTCGTTATTTTTGTGGTTTTTACCATATTGCTCACAAGTCATTTAGGGGAATCTACATTAGCGATTAAAATCCCAAGGACTTTTGTGGCTGGCCTTCTTTCTGTCTCTTTTGTTTTTGTGATGTGGCGTTTTTTATTACAAGATCTCTCTTTATCTACGGCATTGCCTGCCGCTTCTGCAGATTATGCTTCTTTAGAGTCCATTGCGTTACGCCTTTTAAGCATCGAGTCAGAAGGTTTTGTCATCTCGTTTGAATTAATTAGCGTGCTTTTATTAGTGACTCTTATTTGTTCTATTACAGTCGCTCGCAAAACCAGGGATAAAAAATGACGCTCTTAAATTGTCTCATATTGTCTTTTATTCTTTTTGGAATAGGCGTTTGTGGTTTACTCCGCCGCCGTCACCTCGTCGCCATGCTCATCTCAATTGAGCTTATGTTAAATGCCGCCAACATGAATTTTATTGCTTTTGCTTACTTTTCTCCAGGCGACGCTACTGCTGGTGCTGTTTTTAATCTTTTTGTGGTGGCCGTTACCGCTTGTGAAATGGCAATAGCCTTGGCAATCGTGGTTTCGATGTA
>DUVD01000068.1 GCA_012841225.1 Fibrobacter sp. | reverse complement strand
TCGCATAATATCATTTTTAGGCTTAATCGTTTTACTGTTAGCTTTTTGGAATTGTTCAGAAACTCCTAAAAGCACCGAGCCTAATTTTTCAACTGAAAACCCCATTTTCTCTTTATACCCTGTGGTTTCTCCTAATGGCTTATTGATTTACCCCGACAATGCTGTAAAAGACGTCAATGGCAATTTAATTGGCGTTTTTGATGGAAATGGTAATGTTTTAGATGAGTACGGAACCGTTATAGAAATAGGAATAGATAAAGAAAACCTATTCCTTTTAACCCCTATTGGCTTTGTGGTAACCCCACAAGGTGTCGTCACTGATATGAACGGTGAAATTCTTGGTATGATCAACGAATTTGGTTTAATCGTTCTTCTCGATGGTTCGGTTGTCGATGGAAACGGCCAAATACCTCCTCCTCCAGTGTCGTCATCTAGCGAAGAAGGTATACCTCCTCCAGTGTCATCGTCTAGTATAGAAGTTATACCTCCTACTAGTTCCTCTTCTGTAATAGAAGTAGTGCCTTCATCTAGCAGTAAAGTGGTTGTACCTTCCTCTAGTAGTAAAGTGGTGGTTCCATCGTCTTCTAGTGTAGTGGTAAAGCCTAGTAGCAGTTCTGCCCCGCCAGCAAATACTTGCCCTAATCTTTCTGGTATTTCAGGAAACAAGAAAGATGGGTGGGGTTCTCGTTATTGGGATTGTTGTAAACCGCATTGTTCTTGGCAGGGCAACACGAGCACCCCATGCAAAACCTGTGATGAGAACCATAACGAAATCGGTTTAGACGGTAAAAGTGGTTGTGAAGGTGGTGACTCTTATGTGTGCTTGAGTCAAGCCCCTTACCAGGTTTGCGATAATATGTCTTTTGGTTTTGCAGCAGTTCCTGCTGCTGACGCCGCTAGCTGTGGTAAGTGCTACTTGATTACTTTTACAGGCGAAGGCGAATATGGCACTAACGATAATCATAGAGCAGTGAAAGGGAAGCAAATGGTTGTGATCACTTCAAATATTGGTGGAGATGTTGATCCAGGTCAGTTTGACATTATGATTCCAGGTGGTGGTGTTGGCCAATTTAACGGATGCAGTCGTCAATGGGGGGTCGATAATAGTCAAATGGGGGAACAGTACGGTGGCTTGCTCACTTCTTGTGAAAATGAACTCGGTTATAACGCTACAAAAACTCAATACAAGAGTTGCCTTGAAAAGAAATGCCGTTCTTTGTTTAGCAAGCCGGAGCTCTCGCAAGGCCTTCAAGGTTGCTTATGGCATGTCAATTGGCTCGAAGCGGCAAACAACCCTAAATTCACTTATCAAGAAGTCAACTGCCCTCAAGAATTGACCAACAAGTACCGCAGTCTTCGCTAATCCAAATTAGTTTTTAATCAAAAATCACGCGTCCATTAATAGGCCGCGTGATTTTTTTAAAGCTGAAAAAGAAGGTTAATAATTCCGAATCGTTTCTATAAACGTATTTACACCCTCTATAGGAGTCCCTTGAAGGACGCCGTGCCCTAAGTTCATAATGTGTGCTCGATCTTTTACGAGATTCAAGATTTCTGTAGTTTGGCGCTTGATTTCTGAAGGCGGGGCAAAAAGGAGTGCTGGATCTAAGTTCCCCTGAAAAACCGTCTTGGGGTTATCGGCAAGAACGCTTGGTAAGTCCGCGCGCCAGTCGACTCCAAAAGCAGAGGCGTTTAGCGTTAAAACATCTTTTAAAAGATGACTTGCTCCATTGGCGTAATGGATAATAGGCCTTCCGGCGTGCTTTGCTATTTCCATGACGGTTTTAGTGTAAGGAAGAGCCATCTCGCGGTAGTCTTCTGCGGAAAGATGTCCAGCCCAACTATCCATAATGACAAGGGCATCGCACCCCCAATCGGCTTGTAAGGCGAGGTACTTACCGGTAATGGTTGCCATTAATTCTAAAAAGGCTTTGTATGTGGAAGGGTCGCTGTGAAAGAGCTTTTTGGTGTTTAGTAGGTTCTTGCTGCTTTGCCCTTCAATGGCGTAAGAAGCAATCGTTAAAGGACCGCCGACAAAGCCAAGAAGAGGGGTGCCAGAGGGTAACAGTTGCTTTGTTTTTTCGATAGCGCTTCGCGTATATGACAAGGCTTTTTCGCTATCGAAAGTCGTCAACGAACGCACCTCTTGCATAGTCCTGATGGGGTTCGAGACGACCGGCCCTCGCCCCGAGACAAAAGATAAATCTAGCCCGAGTGGAGGTAGTGTCACTAAAATATCGCTAAAAAGAATAGCGGCGTCTAAGTTAAATCGGCGAATGGGCTGGACTGTAGCTTCTGCTGAGGCTTCTGCGTCTGCCACAAAGTCTAAAAAGTTAGGAAAACGCGCTCGCATTTCGCGATATTCTGGAAGGTATCTTCCGGCTTGTCGCATCATCCAAACCGGCTTTTCAGAAGTAACTTCACCGGCACAATTTCTTAAAAACAAAGAATCTTTCATATCAAGTAATAATAGAAAAAAGATAAATGGGGGAAGCCTCCCCCTCGCTTCGGCCTCCTTGAATTGCATTAATTCTGTTTTATTGAAAAATTCAAGGAGTCTTCCGCTACCCCCTCTAAGTTTGAAGCGCTAATCCTTAGATTATAACCAATAATGTGAGAAGACTATTTATCACTTTATCTGCCGATATAGGGTCACAAAATCTAATGCAAATTTATTATTCGCCCATATATGA
>DUVD01000067.1 GCA_012841225.1 Fibrobacter sp. | reverse complement strand
TCCCCGACTCTTTATTTATCAATTTGCAAGAAGCTTACCTGCCCTGTGAAGGGACTCGAATCACCTCCCCTTATGGCATTCGTAAGTATCGTATGCACAAGGGCATTGATATTAAGGTCCAAGTTGGAGACACAATTCGCGCCGCTTTTCCAGGTCAAGTTTCTCGAGTGAATTACGAGAGACGCGGTTACGGCCATTACATTTTTGTGGAACACCCCAACCTCTCGGTTTCCAAAACAGTCTACGCTCACCTTTCAAAAAAATTGGTAAAAGCTGGTCAAATGGTCGAAGCAGGAGAAGCAATTGGACTTGCTGGTAATTCAGGGCGTTCCACAGGCTCACACTTGCATTTTGAAGTTAGAATACAAAACACAGCGATTGATCCCGCAGCCTTCTTTGATTTTGAAAATCAAACCCGTGTTCAAGACACTCTAGTGCTGTCGATGCTTCAAATTAAAAGCGAACAAGACGCGATCGAAAAAGAACTTGCCAAGCACCGTTACCATAAAATTCGTTCAGGTGATAATCTCGGTAAAATTGCGAGAAAATATGGGACTACAATTGATAAAATATGCCGCTTAAATGGAATCAAGCGAACGACGACATTGAGAATCGGTAAAATGCTTCGTTGTTCTTAGACCTAACTAAGCATCTAAAACGGGATCCCAATCTTTCCAGACTGGCTCATAACCCGAAGAAATAAGCATTGAAGCCACTTCCTCGGGGCTTCGATCATCGTTAATCACAAACTGAGGCAGTTCTTCTTTAGACATGCTATAACCACCTGGATCTGTTCTAGAACCTGCTGAAAGACTTGTAACAGCTATTTTAATGGCATTATCTCTAAAAATAGCGCTTTCTCTAGTGCTTAAGGAAATCTCGACATCAGGGTCAAATAAGCGGTAAGCACAAATTAACTGCAATAATTCTCGATCCGTTTGCACATTCTTTTCGTCTTGAAGACCTGCATGCGGACGTAGTCTTGGGAGTGAAATAGAATAACGCGTGCGCCAATACTTCTTTTCTAAATAGCGGAGGTGCATTGCTGTAAAAAAGCAATCAGTGCGCCAATCTTCGAGCCCCATCAAACAGCCCAAACCCATCTTGCGGATACCCGCTTGACAAATGCGATCTGGCGTTTCGATGCGATAATCAAAAAGGCTCTTTTTTCCAGAAGGGTGGTACTTTTTATAATTTTTACGGTGGTACGTTTCTTGGTACACCATCACCGCCGAAACGCCTTCATCGGCCAAAATCCGATACTCTTCGGTGTCCATTGGCTGAACCTCGATGGAGATGTGCTTGAAATGCTTTTTACAAAGTTGAATGGCATGGCGCAAGTACTCAAAACCAGAGCTTTTGGCATCTTCTCCTGTTAAGAGCAGTATGTGTTCAAAAGGCCATTTTTTAATCACTTCAATTTCTGAAAGTATTTGTTCATCCGTTAATGTGAGTCGCTTGATCTCTTTATTTAAGTGACTAAACCCGCAATAAGTGCAGCAGTTAGAGCATTCGTTAGAAAGATAAAGTGGCAAATACATCTGCATCGTTCGGCCAAATCGTTTTAGCGTTAATGCTTGGCTGCGTTGAGCCATGATTTCGAGCCGTGGGGCGGCCGCTTCGGAGATTAAAGCGGCAAAGTCATCTAAGTCGAGGGCGGTTCTTTTCTGAAGGGCGCGATCGACGTCGGCAAGTGTTTTGTTTTGAATTTTTTCTTGAATTTGATCCCAATCGTACTGGGCGTGATAGTCGTTAAATGTCATTTTTTAATCCAAGAACGCCGTTAAAGGGCTAGATGGAATTGCTCGCTCAAAATCAGCCGAAGGAAGTCCAGATTCAAAAGCTGATCTACCTGCTTCTACAGCCATTCTAAATGAGTTTCCCATGATGCTTGGGTTTCCGGCGACGGCTAGTGCTGTATTCACAAGGCAAGCGTCCGCCCCCATTTCCATTGCCTCGCAAGCATGTGAAGGGGCTCCTAAGCCCGCGTCTATAACAACTGGCACTTGTGACTGCTCTATAATAATTTCAAGCATTGCCTTTGTTTTTAAACCTTGATTACTACCAATAGGAGCACCCAAAGGCATTACAGCAGCGCAGCCGACTTCCTCAAGGCGTTTGCACATGACGGGATCGGCTTGGATATAAGGCAGGACTATAAAACCTTCGCGCACCAAAATCTCTGCCGCTTTAAGGGTTTCGATAGAGTCTGGTAGTAACCAACGAGGGTCGGGGTGAATCTCGAGCTTTAACCAATTGGTGCCCAAGGCTTCCCGTGCCATGCGGGCAGCAAAAATCG
>DUVD01000066.1 GCA_012841225.1 Fibrobacter sp. | reverse complement strand
TAGTCTCCGACGATGGCAAAAATCTTGTTCAGGTTATCATGACGCTCTTAGAAGAACAAAAGCAGTTTTTGGGTGTGGCCGAATCGTGTACCGGTGGCCTCCTCGCTGCCACAATAGTCCGCGAACCCGACTCTTCGCGTATTTTCAAAGGCGCTGTAGTTGCGTACCATAACGAAATAAAAAGTAATTTACTGCAAGTGCCAAAAGAAATTATCGAAAAAGAAGGCGCTGTAAGCGAAGCAACTGTTCTTTCTATGGCGGAAAACGCACTTAAAGTATTAAACTGCGATTGGGCAATTGCCACCTCTGGAATAGCAGGGCCTTCCGGAGGCACTCTCGAAAAACCAGTCGGCTTAGTATGGATGGCCATCGTCTCAAAATGTAAAAAGCTCGTTTTTTCGGAACATTTCTTTGGAGAACGCGACGAAATTCAAATTAAAAGCGTTTATAGAGTATTAAACAGGTTGCGACTCTTAATACTTGAACAAAAAAACACTTGCTCAAAAGAGCATTAGTTATTATATTAAACCCATCGCTCCCGAGTAGGAGCGAAAACATCAATTGGAGAAACCATGGCAAAGAAAACAGT
Source organism: Fibrobacter sp. (assembly GCA_012841225.1). Taxonomy (GTDB): domain Bacteria; phylum Fibrobacterota; class Fibrobacteria; order Fibrobacterales; family Fibrobacteraceae; genus Fibro-01. The sequence goes on along the minus strand of DUVD01000066.1, from coordinate 3,743 downwards.
AGCGGCACCCAACCCATCATCAAGCAGTGAAAAAGCTAAAGCAGTAGAAGCGGCAATCGCCCAAATCGAAAAAAACTACGGAAAGGGGTCAATTATGGTTTTAGGTGGCCAACCTATACAAGACATTCCCGTTATCCCTACTGGTTGCATACAATTAGATATGGCACTAGGTGTCGGAGGTTTTCCACGTGGTCGTATTATTGAAATCTACGGGCCTGAGTCTTCTGGTAAAACGACTTTAACGCTGCACGCCATAGCCGAAGCTCAAAAACTCGGAGGCATCGCTGCCTTTATCGATGCAGAACACGCATTCGATGCTACTTATGCACGCAAATTAGGGGTTAAAGTAGACGAACTCCTCGTTTCTCAACCAGACACCGGAGAGCAAGGTCTCGATATTGCAGAAACACTTGTACGTTCTGGCGCTGTGGACATTATTGTCGTCGATTCGGTAGCAGCACTTGTCCCTCAAGCCGAAATCAACGGCGAAATGGGAGACAGCCACATGGGCTTGCAAGCGCGTCTTATGTCTCAGGCGCTCCGCAAACTAGCTGGTATTCTTTCTAAATCAAATACCTGCCTTATCTTTATCAACCAGCTCCGCATGAAAATCGGGGTCATGTTTGGCAACCCAGAAACCACAACTGGTGGTAATGCCCTTAAATTTTACGCCACTCAACGCATCGACATACGACGCATTGCCGCCATTAAAGACGGCGAAGACGTTATAGGCAACCGCACACGCATTAAGGTGGTTAAAAACAAAGTGGCTGCCCCGTTCTTACAATGTGAATTCGATATCCTCTATGGTCAAGGTATTTCTAGAGAAGCCTCCATACTCGACCTAGCCGTCGAGCTTGAACTAATAGAAAAAAGTGGTTCTTGGTTCTCATGTGATAAGGAACGTATTGGTCAAGGTCGAGATAATGCTCGTCTTTACTTAAAAAACAACCCTGATCTAACGGCTCGACTTGAAATCCAAATTCGAGAAAACATGAAGGATGTCCAGTTATTTAGCCTTGGAGCAGACGAGGTTCTCTCTGCCGATGCCGATGCCGAAATAGAAGCACCTTCCAACGAGTCAGAAGTCGTAGATAAAAAGACATCAAAAAGCAAAAGCACTAAATAATCCTTTTATAAAAACCTTTGGAACATCACTAAGCCTGGTCAAGCCATGTACCAACTTCCGTGAGTGATTCCTAAAAGCCATAGTTACTTTTTTATTGTATTATTATCTTTAGTTTCGATTAGAGCTGTTTTACAAATTGGTAACTATGCGCTTTTTTATTTTCACCATTTCATTCTTTTTTTTGGGGCAACTCTTTGCTCAAGATGTTTGTTATGAATCATTAATAGAAAAATCATTTCTAGTTAATTTTGAAGGGCTTTTTGTTAATAACCAAAAAAGCAGATCCCACATAGACATTATTTGGAAACACCATGAGAGTGCACCTGATTCGTTTCAGGTTTACTTGTCTGGCCAAAGGTCTTTTCTTTTTATTACCACCCCCGATTACCGCCTCATCTGGATTCAACCCGAAAACGTCAAACGTCAAATGGCAACCCACCACCTAAGAGAAACCATTGGTAACTCTCCACTCCATTGGGATGACTTAGATTTATTAGCCAACGGCGCTTTTTTCTGCCAAGACAGCAGCACAAAAACTAAACGAGTCTTTGCCACCGCTTTTTCTCAAACTTGGTATTCTATAATCGTTGATTCACTTCCCTCGCCTTCTCTACTAAAGATGCGAGGTGCTAAAAGAGCCTCTCGCGATATCATTATTCATTCGTGGAAAGAGTTTAGCGGGGTTTTATTACCCGCTATTTTAGAGTTGAAAGGCAATGATTATTCTGGTTCTTTATGGGTTCGTTCTGCATACCCAATAAAAAAGAATCCAGAAGGAGACCCATTACTCCAAAAACTTAAAGGTAAAAAGAGGAAGATAAACCCGTTACTATTTCGTGGGTCGGGCAAGGAAAGAAAAACTCCCTTGATATTGCAAATGGATAATGAATTGCTGTACTAAAGAACCATTATAAGTTTCTTTTTTTGGACGCATCCAAAAGCCTGGGGTCACACTAAAAGCTTGCTTGCCATCTTTCCACAGATAAACAAAGCCTGCCATTACTTTACCATAATTAAGAGACTCTTTCAAAACCGTGCCATCGTTGCTTCTCAAAAACCCTGTTTGGTAAGCATTAAAATAAGAGAGTAGTTTCCAATGAGGGTTCAGTGGAATGTGGTTATAAATAATTAATTCAAGAATGTAATCTCTACTAAAGACCGGTATATTGCGGGCGTAGTCATAACTTTTATTATCGTGTTTGGTCATAATATCCGTAAGGGTAAAATGAGACCCTAATCCAATGACCGTCCCCCGTTTAAACACATAATCAAAGTCGAGGAATATATTGAAACTTTGAGAGAAATCGAAGGTAGAAAAATTTTGAGTCCAAGCATGATCTAATATATATTCAGCATTCCAAGAGTCTGCAATAGATGTTCCTTCATCGGAATCAATGAGAATCATTTCAATATTCGAATTAAAATAAACCGAGCTGGAATATAAAAAACGGACTTCGACCTGAGGATTAGTTTGAAATGGACGTATTCCAAGCCCAACCATAAACCCAGTATAAAATGGAGACAAGTCAATCGAAAGCTGTAGACGTAAAAAAGAAGCTCGGTCTTCAATTTTTCCGCCGTAAGCAAGAGAGTCCCCCATGGGTTCAATCCAATTGAAATCAGCACCAACATTTAGTTGAGGTAACCATTGCCCCCACACGAAGGGTGTATTTGCAGAAGCAGTCCACGAAACGTTTGGCCCGTAATGGAGGCCCAAAAGCCCTTGTTCGTCATAAGTAAATGACCATAGAAAGGGGCTTATTAAGAGAGATAGAAGTAAAAGTTTTTTTAACATTATGATTTAAGTAGTTATTTTAGGATAAATTATAAAATTATAGTGCTACTTTGATTTGAAATTCTTATTTTCGCTATAACTTTATGCCTTTAAGGAGAGATTATGAAGATGACCAAATGGATTTTGCTAGGGCTTTGCGGATTTGTGCTTATGGGATGCACAGGCAGGTATTCATCACCAATTCTTATTGAACGCGGTGAAGGGCGTAAAGAATATGAGCGTGAGTACTTTGCGATTAAAGAAAGTATGGGCATCGACAAGCGCCTAAAAGACGTATTCAAACAAGGCTACATAGAAGAAGAAATGACCACCGACATGGTGAACCTGCTTTGGGGCCCCCCTGATAGAGAAACAAACGACGGGCTCATTTGGGAGTACTACACTCGCGAAGGAAAATTGATCACGCGCTTAATTTGGAAAAAACCAGACCTAGCACGCCTCAAAGGTTACGAAAGCGAACTCGTCCTCAAATCAATCGAAGGCGACCGTTACGGGGGCTCGCCAGCTCCAGCATCTAAATCGTACTCTAATTATTAAATCTTTAAGCTTCTTTTAAAGCATCGTCTCTCGCAGGCGATGTTTTTTTCTACCTTTTAGTAAGTAAAGTTGAACCTTAAACCTCCTGAAGGAGTTCAAAATGCGCAAGTATATTATTGCTGGTAACTGGAAAATGAACAAGAATGTCTCAGAAAGCGTTGCTTTAGCTAAAGAAATCGTTGAGGCTGTCAAGAATATAAAGAAAACCGAAGTGGTCATCGCTCCAACCTTTTTAGCCGCTGCTAAAGTTGGCGATGTAGTCAAAGGAACCAATGTAAAACT
>DUVD01000065.1 GCA_012841225.1 Fibrobacter sp. | reverse complement strand
CGCTCTGGCATCCCCGAAGCACTCCAAAACGATTTTCGCCGCACAGGGCTAGTGCATGTACTTGCCATTAGCGGTTTTCACGTTGTCTTACTCTCCGAAATCCTCCTACTCATTCTAATAGCGTTTCGCCTACCTCATCGCTTAGCCAAAATAATCGCCATGTTACTTTTACTCATCTACATTCCAGTAACAGGAGGTTCTCCCGCCGTTTCTAGAGCCGTACTCATGTTTATAGTCATACAATCCGGAAGCCTTTTTCAAAAAAAAACAGATGCGTTAAACAGTTTAGGCGTCGCCTTTTTAATACTCGTTTTACTAGACCCCACAGAACTATGGAATCCTGGGTTTCAGCTTTCTGGGGCAGCCACCGCAGGCATCATCCTTGGGCAAATCCATTCGCCATTTTCTAAAAGCGCCAAACAACAAGACTCCCATCCCATTCGCACCACCCTCGAAAACTACCTCTTCAAACCCAGCTTTGTTACCCTAACAGCCACCTTAGCCACCGCTCCTTTTTTGATTTATCACTTTCAATCACTCTCGCCACTCGCCTGGCTTGGCAACCTCTTTATAGTGCCACTCGTTTCGTTTGGCATGCAAGCAGGCGTATTTGCCTTGCTCTCTCCCGTCGCATTAATACAGGGCTTATTTGTTGAATCTGCCGCTTTTTTTTTAAGGCTCGCCTCTTACTTGACGCGCCTCCTCTCGGATTCTCCCCAAGCTTCTATGACTGTTGGCCCTTACCCTACTGCGTTTTTATGGGCTTTTGGCATTTTATTGCTTTTAGGAATCGTCTTCTTTAAAAACAAAATGGCGAAGCGATTATTTTTGGGCTTAAGTATTTTAGCCAGTATTCTATTTGTAGCTTATGGCATAACAGATAAATTAAACCCCTCTTGGAAAGTCACCATTTTAGATGCCGGCCAGGCGGATTGCATTGTAGTGCAAAGCCCAGCCAAAAAAGCCTACCTTATCGATGCAGGCGTTTTAAAAAAACGAGACCCCGCCCTAGAAAAAATAATCCCCTACTTAAGAACCCAAGGCATTCAAAGCCTAGAAGCCGTCATCATCACTCACGCTCATGCCGATCACTATGGAGGCGCTGCCACGCTATTCAAAACGTTTCCCGTCAAAGCCTTGTGGATAAGCGAATGCTCGAGAGTCGACCCCGAAGCACAAATCGAATGGTATAAAATCATTAGTACCGCCCTCGAGCAAAACATCATCATCAAAGACTTAAAGCGAGGCGATCTAATACGAGAAACCGTACCTAGACTACTTTTTTTAAGTCCACAGTCGCTTTGGGAAATGAAAGTGCTACACCCCCACCCCTTTCAATGCCAAGACGCTAATTCAGAAAGCATCGTCCTTAAAGTCGAAGGCCTTGGTGGCTCCATTTTACTTACCGGAGACCTAACCACCATAGGCGAAAAAGAAATTTTAAGCACAAACATTACATTAAAAAGTGACCTACTCAAAATAGGTCATCACGGTTCTAAAACGTCTAGTAGCGTTGAATTTTTAAATGCAGTGGAGCCCAAATACGGTTTTATTTCGGTTGGAAAAAGAAACCGGTTTAGGCACCCCAGCCGCATTGTGACCAATAGGCTCGACAGCTTAAAAATTCCATTTAAAACAACGGGTCACTCGGGCAGTTTTTTAATTGAATTCAATGCAAAAGGATATGAGGTTAAAAGCAGTGTAGACGGGCACTTACTTTCTATGCCGGCCTCGGGTCTATAATTCATGCTCTGCATGACCTTAATTTAATTTATACTTTTGTTAAAGCCCACCAATCAAAATAGGACGCCGATCAAATACCGAGAATAAAACCCGAATGTGAGTTGAATTCAGGTTTGATTAAACTGCGGCGCGCTTGACTAAAAGAATATCTTTTGTGTTTCGGTATACACCTGAGGCGCCGTAGCAAGCCCGGTGTAACCTTCAGCAATAGAGTGAAGCGGTTTGGCATCGGGACCAAAAAGCTCGCGCTCTCCAGAAATGGTGGAAAACACACCACCGGCTTCGCTAAAAATCACGGGAAGGGGTGCAATATCCCAAAGAGAAACAACGGGATCCACCATGACTTCGGCGCGGCCAGTAGCCACCAAATAATAGCCGTAGCAATCGCCCCAGCCTCTATGCAAAAGCGAACGACGGCGTAGCGTTTTAAAAGATTCACCTAATCCACGGTCTTCCATTGTATTTAAAGTGCCCGAGAGCACCAGCGACTCGTTCAACTGTGTTTTTGAAGAGCAGCGAGCAGAGCGTCCATCTACAAAGGCACCGCCACCCACCGACGCCCATAAGCAAGTCTTTAATGCAGGCAAGCGAATTAGCCCCACTGCTGGTTTACCATCGATAAACAAAGCAAGCAGAGTCCCAAACAAAGGCACCTCATGAATGAACGACTTTGTCCCATCAATAGGGTCCATAATCCATTGGTACTTGGCAGATTCGTTTTCAATGCCAAATTCTTCTCCCACAAAACCGCAAGACGGCGTTTCGCGTTCTAAAAATGAGCGCATCACCTCTTCCGCTTTTT
>DUVD01000064.1 GCA_012841225.1 Fibrobacter sp. | reverse complement strand
TCAAAAGTATTCAGTTTATTGGGCCAAACATTAAAGCGTTCGTTAATCAATTCAAAACCTTGGTCGATCACCACGAGAGTATGACGGCCCGATTTAAATTCACGTTCCGTAATAGGGCTCTTCCCTAGATCTTCACCACCCAAAAAAACCTGGCTGTTTGGAGGGTCTGTGACGATGGTCACTTTACCAACACCACCACGGGGAGGTGGTTCGTCAGCAGCAACAACCGTAATGGCCAAAAAAGCGATAAGCAAAGCTGTGTAAGACAAATATTTCATAGTAATACCTCCTAAAACCAAATCCTGCCTCTAAAATACAAAGTTTTAGCAGAGAATGCGTGTTTTTTTTTTGAAACCCCTCAAAACAGGCCTTTTCGAATGTAACTTTTTAATAAATGAAAGAATTATATCGAAAACTGCAATCATTGACCGGCAAAAAATACGGTTTATACAAAAGCCTCACCCAAAAAACATGGAATCTGGGCGATTTTAAGCTTGATTTTATTCATGTTCAAGGCGATCCCTATGCGCCGGCTTCTAAAATCCGCTTGACGGCTCCATTCTCTTGTTTGGGCCTTAGCAATGATTTAATTAATAGTTTCACTAGGCGACTTGCATCATCTGATTTTTTGCTCCGTCGACTACACGCCGCTATTGAAGAATGGAACCCTAAAGACGAACCTGTATTTACGGTTATCAAACCAGGCCAAGAAGTGCTAGTGCGCAATGCGCTTTGGATTGAAAACGGTAATGTTCAAGCTTACTTGCAAATAAAACTCCCCGGCAACCAGCGCATTATCGATGCCAAAAACATCGCTCATTTGCTGACTAGTGTTTTGCCCGATTTACTCACCTCGAGCCTTTATAATTTTGGCGACGGGTTTTTAGAAGACATCAAAAAACAGATCGAGTGCTTAGAAATTCGGGAAGCATTGCAGCAAGAACTAAATGCACGCGGCTTAGTCGCTTTTATTCCCGATGGGGCTGTTTTACCTAGGGCATCTGGGCTTTCGGACGAACCTCTTAAAGAAGCCATCCGATTTAGATCACCTACCGATATGAAACACACTTTTGACGTTTTAGGGCAAAGTATTTCTGGTATGGGGATTCCGAAAGGAATTACCGTGATCTCTGGTGGCGCTTACCACGGCAAGTCTACTTTACTTTTAGCTCTCGAAAAAGCGGTCTACCCACATATTCCCGGCGACGGTAGAGAATGGATTGTTATCGACGAAACAACAATGCGCATTCATTCAGAAGAAGGGCGCAGCGTAAGGGGTAGTGATATTTCGTATTTAGTGCGAGACCTTCCCGGTGGCATTAAAACGGATGACTTTTCAACCCTTTCCGCATCTGGCTCTACAAGTGAAGCCGCTAATTTATTAGAAGCAGCAGAATTTGGTACTACCACGTTCTTAATCGATGAAGACACTTCGGCTGTTAATTTTTTAATTCGAGACGAGCGTGTACGCGCGCTTTTAGGAACAGATCGAGAGCCACTGGTCCCTTTGATAGATCGCATTACTCAGCTAAAAGAACACGGGCTTAGTTTTTTAATTGTCGCCGGCGCTTGTGGGGATTATTTCCAGGTCGCCGACCAAGTCATTCTGGTGACAAATTACCAGCATGAAAACGCAACCGAAGCCGCCCGTAAAATTAGTGACCGATTTTCTTTGTCGGCTAAAGAAGTGCAACAACCGTCTAAAGAAATGGCCTTACCCCCTCGCCTCTCTCAAAGCCGCCCTTTTCTGTCTTATGTTCAACCCCTCCTAACGCATGTCAGGCCTAACTCTGCCGTAGAGCGCCAAGTCAAAATTAGAATGAGGGGAGAAACGTGCTTGCAAATAGGCTTTTTATTGAGCGAAACAAATAGAGTCACTAGTTTTTGCAATACATCTCAACGTTTTGGAGCTGGGTATATTCTTTTAAATCTACTCCAAAATGCTTCTGAAGACCCAAGCTTAGAACTGATTGAAAAATGGTGTGCTCAAATAAAAAACGTCGATTTTCGAAATTTACCCCAAGGATTAAGTCGAGATTTGTCTCTACCAAGACCTCAAGAAATAGCTTGCTTATTATTAAGATTACGCCATTATCCCAAACCTTAATTAAATTTCAATCAAACCATGTTGTTAAAAAAACAAAAAAAGTTAATTTTAATCTATAATAAAGGAGTTTTTATGAAAAAAGCAGTTCAAGGCATACTTTTTCTCGGGCTATTATTTTTAGTCGCCTGTGCTGGCCCCGATAAAAAAGTGACCCGTATTGATCCTAATGCAGTCGTCGATTTATCTGGTAGGTGGAACGACACGGACTCTCGTTTAGTGGCGGAAGAAATGATTAACGATTGCCTAGGTCGCCCTTGGTACTCCAACATGATTCAGCAAAAAGGGAGCCTCCCCACTGTAGTGATTGGTAAAGTGCGCAACAAGAGCCACGAACACATTAACGTCGAAACTTTTATTAAAGACATGGAACGTGCCTTAATCAACTCAGGCGCTGTGGACTTTGTTGCGAACGCCGAACTTCGCAGTGAGCTTCGCGATGAAATTGCAAGTCAAGCGGGCAATGCCACAGACGAAACCAGAAAAGACGCTGGGCAAGAAATCGGAGCTGACCTTATGCTCACCGGGTCTCTCAACTCGATCATCGACCAAGATGGTGGCGAACAAGTAATTTTTTATCAAATTAACCTCGAACTCGTCGATTTACAAAGCCATCGAAAAGTCTGGATCGGTGATAAAAAAATCAAGAAGTATATCTCTAGAGACGCTGTTAAATTTTAAGTTTTGAGAATTCAAAGTCCTTTATGAAAAATATATTTGCTTTAGCTTTACTCTCTCTTTTGTTCATGGCGTGCGCTAATAAATCAACCTTACGCTATGAAGCCCTATCCCAATCTTTAAGAAAGAACGGCTTTGAAGGTGCTATTAAAGAAGTCGAAAAAGAACACAAAGACTTGTATGGCGAAAAGAGTGTTTTTTTATATCATTTTGATTTAGGGACTTTGCACCACTACAATAGAAACTGGGACGCCAGTATTGAACACTTTGCCAAAGCCGAACAGGTTTACGACGATTTATTTACTAAATCGGTGACCAATGAGGCTGCGGCTGTTGTGACCAACGATAATACTCGCCCTTACCGCGCCAAACCTTTTGAACTGCTGCTATTACACCAATTTCAAATTTTAAATTTCCTTGCTAAAAATGATTTGAATGGCGCTAGCGTCGAAGTCAAGCGAGCCCAAATGGCAATGGAATCCCTTTATCAAAAAGACGCTGAGAAGGCAAATGATAATGGCTTTTTATATTACTTATCGGCTATTGTATACGAGATGAATGGCGAAGATGATGACGCCGCCATTGCCTATTATAAAGCAGCGAAGGC
>DUVD01000325.1 GCA_012841225.1 Fibrobacter sp. | reverse complement strand
TTGAAAAAGCATTGCAATTGGGCTTTAAAGGGCACTTCAAACAAAGAGGGTTTTTAACTTTACAGCAAGTCCTTCCAAGCTCCATTAATCCTTCGTTAATGAGAAAGGTTTTTTTAGAAGAACTCCATTTTTGAGCTATATCCCAATAAAAAAGAGAGTTTGTTTTATTGTCCGGTAAAAAAGGAATAGCATCTAGTCTAGAAAAAATGCGAATCAAATTTCCATCTAGGATAGCCTCGGGTTCGTGCCTTGCTAAGCTCAATATCGCACCAGCTGTGTATTTGCCAATGCCTGGAAGTGCTTCCAATTCGGCGCGTGTAGAGGGCAGCTGAGCCTCATAATCTTGAACTAAGATTCTAGCCGTTTTTAAAATATTTTTTGCTCGCGAGTAGTACCCAAGCCCCTGCCAAGATTCTAATACCTTTTGTTCTGATGAGTTTGCCAGATCGCGAATGGTTGGAAATTTTAAAACCCACTCTTTAAAGTGCCTACAAACAGCCGCCACTTGAGTTTGTTGAAGCATGATTTCGCTAATCCAAACGTAGTAGTCGTTTCTAAGTGCGAAAGGGTCTTTAGGGCGCCAAGGTAAGGAAGATCTATTTTTTAAAAACCATTTAATTAGCTGGTTTTGAGGGATCATCATTTTTTATAATGTTTATTACAAAGTTTTTCAAAATAAGCCCATTGGGCTTTGGCGGTGTTTTCTAAAGAAAAGTGACGGCTTCTTTCAAAGGCTTTTTGTTGCATAATTTTATGAGCTTCGACTCTATTTGTTTTAATATCGATGCATTCTTTTAACTGCTTTACCCAAAGCTCTTTATTCTCAAACGGAAGGATAAAACCGCATCCTTGGTCTTTAATAATATCTTGAGGCCCGCCTTTATCTGTTACAATTGAAGGGGTCCCAGAAGCAAGAGCCTCGACGACGACATTGCCAAAAGTATCAGTCCCGCTTGGGAATATGAAATAGTCCGCATCAGCATAAAGGCCTGCAAGCGTTTCACCTCCTTGCTCTCCTGAAAAGTGCACTTCAGGGCAGTCAGCAAAGTGAAACTTTAGCGTTTCTAAATACCAGCCGCTGCCTACAAACATCATTTCAGCGGAGTTCGTATGTTGCCGTAATTCGTGCCAAACCTCTTCAAGAAAGGGCAGGTCTTTTTCTTTAGAGATCCGCCCGACAAAGAGAAAACGTACTTTATTTCCTCCACCAAATTTTTCCCACATGCCATGGCCACGGTGTGAAGGATTAAATTGTTCTAAAGGGATACCTCGAGGCAGCACTTGAATAGACTTTTCGGGTATTCGAATTTCTTCTTTTAAAATGCGACTGTAATCATTAGAAGGACTAATAACCGGAAGCGTCAAACGATAAAAAACGCGCATTAAAAAAAGAACCAGAACGTGCATCCATTTAGCTTTAACTAATGTGCGCGTATAAGAGGGTACGTCTGTGCGATAATGACTAATCACTTTAATGCCCATTATTTTAGAGGCAATGGCGACAGCCCAACAACCAGGGCTTGGCGTTTCAAGTTCAATTAAATCGGCGGGGTAGCGTTTAAATAGTCGCAAAACGGATTCAAAATTAGGTAGAGCAAGCTCGCTGTTGGCGTAGCCTAACTGATCCATAGAAAATAAACGAGGTATCAAAATGACGTATCCATTTTCAACAACGCCCCTAGACCTTGTATTAAAAGCACAACCGGCTAAATTAACATTGTAACCATTAGCTTTCATATAGCTCACCACGTGACGCAAATTGTTAGCAATGCCGTTAGTTTCATCGAGGTTATCCGAAAAATATAGGACGCTAAGTTCTCTATTAGGATCTTTTTTTCGCCGTTTTTTCAAGTAGAAACGCATCGATAGCAATCGAGGTAAGTTTTTAAAAAACACAAATGTAATTAAAATAGGCAAGACGATTGTTTTTACGTTATCGCCTTTAAAATGGGGTAGTTCAAAGTGCTTTTTGAAAACACTTGTAACTTCTCTTCCAAAAATAGGTTCTCTCGAATCCGTATTTCTTTTTAGATCATCTGTTTTTTTTGTTGTATTGGATGCAGTCAAAATATTTGATTCCTTTCCCGCCAAAAATATCTAAAGCACTCCCGATCGTTAAGTCGACTTTACCATTAGACAATTGATTGCACAATTCTAAATCATCAATGTGTTGTGCTCCACCTGCGTAAGTAACCGGTATGGGAGAATGCTTACCTAAAAAAGAAATGAGTTCTTTGTCCATGCCTTGTTGCTTTCCTTCAACATCGGCCGCATGAATTAAAAATTCATCGCAGTGTTTAGCTAGTGTGCTTAAGGTCTCTGCTGTAATTGTTGTTGAGGTCATCGTTTGCCAGCGATTGGTAGCGACGTTCCAGCCACATTCATTTTTTTTACAGCTAAGATCCAGCACGAGTCGGTCTTTGCCTATTTTTTTAGATAGCTCTATAATCCGATCGAAGTGTAACTCTCCGTTTTCAAAAACACAGCTCGTCACAATCAC
>DUVD01000063.1 GCA_012841225.1 Fibrobacter sp. | reverse complement strand
TGCTCGCTTTTAGCACTAAAGTAGAGCCTTCCAAATCTTCAAAAGAAACATAGGGAACTAAACGTTCGCCCACAATTTCCTCGAAGTGTTTAGACAAGGCAAAGAAGCCTATTTTAGACCCAAGAACCTTCCCCTGAAGGCATTTATCCAGTAAAACAGAAATATCAGTAGGTCTAGAAGCGAAGCCCTTTTTGCGCCTTTTTTTCATCATGCTTCACCTACGTTAAGAGTAGTTTAGAAAGGACGAATCCCCCAATCAAAATACTCGCCATTCCAGCAACTACTGTGGCCTTTGTATTTTTCCCAACGCCCGCGGCACCATTGCGCGTCGTATAACCAAAGAAGCACGCATAACTGGCAATAAAATAGCCGTAAAGTGTGGCTTTAATTAGTCCAACAGCAAAATCCCAGTTTTCGTAAAACATACGCACACCGTAAAAAAAGACGTGCCAAGAGGCTTCTTTAAATACATGAACAACCACAAAGCCGCCTAAGATTCCAACAAAAATACTGAAAATGGTTAAGACCGGTAACATAATCACCGTAGCCACTAATCGAGGGGCAAGTAGAAATTTAAAGGGATTGAGGCCAAGTACCTTATAGGCGTCTAGCTGTTCGGTTACAGCCATTGTACCTAATTCAGAGCACATAGCAGCGCCTACTCGACCGGCGAGAACCATTGCTGTTAAGATAGGGCAAAGTTCAACCATCACCGACTTGCCTACTGCCATGCCCACAAAAACCATGGGAATCATATCAGCAAATTGATAAGCAAGCTGCCAAGCCATAATAGCTCCTGTGGCGACAGAAGTGGCAAAAACAACGGGAATACTCGTTACCCCTGTTAAATACATCTGCTCCGCGATCGTATGAAAATTGGAAAACGCACCTGGGATGTTTTTAAATAGTTCCCACACAAAAATTAAGTAACTAAAAACCGTTTTGAAAAGTCGCCTCACATGGCGACCCAAAGCTTCTGCTGAGGCATCAAAAACAAGTAGTAAAGCTGTCATTTTTTGTCTTTTACTTTTTTGTGAGTTCTTTTCTGTTTTACAGCTTTTGGTGGGTTGATCGCTTGGTTATATAACTTTATATCACTAAGGTATTTCAAGGCTTCTTTTACCTGAACATCCTTCTTAAGCATAAACGCTGTACTAACAGAATCACCTGCCATAGCTGTTAATAGCTCACGCTTGATCCCGTCTTTAATGTATTCTTTGTTTTGCTCAAACTGAATGGAGCGTTGTGCTTCGAGCGTTTTTTTAAACTCGTTAAATCGTTTTGAAAGCATTGGATCTGTGATTGTTTTAGAAGAGTCGCCCATGTATTTTTGTTCTTTTAAAACGATCTCTTCTAGAATATCAAGTGTCGCTAAAGCATTGCTTTTGGCTTTAGTAAAATTGGTGTCTTGTTCACAAAATTTCTTAAACTGTTCTAGCAATGAGTCGGGCACATTCCAATTTAGATCAACCTTTGCGCCTGATGCCTCTAAGGCGGAACGGATTTTCACTGCGAATTTAAAGTACATCGCCATACGCTCTTGAACCTGAACCACCCAAGGCATAGGTAAAAGTTCGATGTCAATATCGGGAGTAATGCCACCTGCGCCAAAAACCTTACGGCCATTATTAGTGCTAAATGTATCAACTTTAGCAGAGTCTTTAAGGGCTACTGAATCAATAATTGCAGTGGAAACATCTTCGCTTTCCTCGGCTTCATCTCCTAGAATACCGTGCCCTTTAATTCCATTTTCTGGCTTGTTAACGCAGCGGCCAAAAGGCAAGTAATAAAAAGCAGTGGTCAGTTTGAGTGCATGACCATCGCGATCTAAAGGAAAAATCGTCTGCACAGAACCCTTACCAAAAGAGGTTTTCCCAATAATTAAACCTCGATCCCAATCTTGAATGGCTCCAGCTACAATTTCAGAAGCGCTTGCAGAGCCCTGATTTACAAGGATAACTAAAGGGACTTCCGGGCCGACAGTGCCATCTCGACGAGAAAAACTCTCTGTTTTTTGTGTGCGACCACGAGTGCTTACAATGACGTTTCCCTTTTTAAGAAATAGCTCTCCGATTTCAATCGCCTGATTTAAAAGACCACCAGGATTAAAGCGAAGATCTAAAATCAATTTTTTCATTCCCTGCTTTTTTAGATTTTCGATAGCGCGCTCGACTTCAAAGGTGGTCTTATCGGAAAAAGTCGCTAATTTAATATAGCCAATAGACTTATCGAGCATGCCGCTATAAGGCACTGCATGCACCACAATTTTAGCGCGGGTAATTACAAAATCCATTAATTCAGGAACGCCTTGACGTTCAATGGAAATCGTTACATCTGTGCCGACCTTGCCTCGCAGTTTGCTCACCGCTTCGTCGAGCGTCATGCCTTTGGTTTCTTTTGATTCAATTTTTCGGATCCTATCACCTGCGCGTATTCCTAAATTAAAAGCAGGAGTACCGGCGAGTGGCGAAACGACCGTTAAAATATTGTCGCGTAGGCTAATGGTAATACCAACGCCGCCGAATTCGCCTTCCATCGAGACCTTAAGGTTTTCATAGTCCTTGGGACCAAAAACAACCGTATGCGGGTCTAAGATATTTTTTATCCCTTCAAGAGCTGCTTCAGAAATTTCAGTAGGATCCACTTCTTCTACGTATTTCCTGTTGATTTCGGAAAGCACTTTATTTAAACGAGAAAGTTCTTCATAAAAATCACCGGGTTCTTTTTTTTCTTTAGCTCCAAAAGACAAAGAAGTTAAAACAAACAAGAAAATGCCGACGACCCTAAAAAGGCGAGAGTATGAGGTAGAAAATTTCATAATATAAAGATACAATTTCAAGATAGCTAAGAAGGCTTATTAATAAAAAAAACCCGACCTTTCAGCCGGATTTTAATGTTATCGAGAGAGAAAAAAGAAAAAAATTATACTTTAGGCTGCATCAACTAGAATTTGTTGAACACCACTAGCCCTAAGCTTAGCTAAGGCGCTTTCTTTGACTTGACGTACGCGTTCTTTAGATAAACCCATCATCGAACCGATTTCTTTTAAGTTTAAGTCGGCGTCTACGTCTAAACCATAATAAAGCCCAAGAGTTTTGTGTTCTTGTTCTGTCAAATTCTCTTGAAGCAGCTTGGTAAAGACATCGCGACGATTATTATCATAAGCGTATTCTTCGGTACCGCTGGATTCAACAGCAATGCAATCACCTAAAGTGGTATCACCATCTTCTCCAACAGGAGCGTCAAGAGAAGCAGTGCGATTGCCCATCATTAAGATTTTTTCTATTTCATCCGCACCATAGCGACTAGCGCCTTCTAAACTTTCTGGATCAATAGTCATTTGGCCGCCTAAAACTTGGCGAGTTTTAGCCCCAACTCTATTAAACCGACGGAGCACCAATTCTTTTTCGGCGCTAATTCTCACTACTCTTGCTTTTTCGGAAATCGCACGAGTGATGTTTTGACGGATCCACCAAACGGCATAGCTAATGAACTTGACTTTTTGATGGCGATCAAAACGGCGTGCAGCTTCGATGAGCCCCATATTTCCTTCGTTGATGAGTTCATTAACATCAAGACCTTGGCCTTTATACAAGTTGGCAATGTTAACTACAAATCTCAAGTTAGAGTTAACTAACAAATCTAAAGCCTGCTTGTCCCCTTCGGAAATTCGCTTCAACAAAAACTTTTCTTGATCCCGAGTCAAAAGAGGGTATTTGGAAATATCTTTTAAGTATTGGAAGTAAACATTGCGATCACTCCATTCTCTTGTATTTTTAAGACTCATGTTAACCTCACGAGATTACTGGTTCTAAGTTGATTATCTTTTACTCTCTTAAATCTAACTCTAGCCGTTTTGCCAAGTGTCAGGACTAATGTGGAATTAGGCAATAGTTTGATGGTGTTTCTGTCGGGTATTTACGCATTTTCGTCAATGAAATGTCACAAAAGGTCATTTTCTCTGTATTTTGTTCTTAAATTAGATAGAAATGAGACAAGATGAACATCAATATTTTACCGTTTCTGATAAACGACAAAAGCAGATCGAGCAATACAATGCCGATTTTGAACATTTGCTTCAACATTTTAAGCTCTTAAAAAAACCGATCCCCGATTTTCTGCCAATTCTACTGGCGTGGCTTTTTATTTTTACGTTTCCTCTTTTGTTAATGGTCGATTATAGAAGCAAGCCTTTAGTAGAAAATCTAACAAGCATTGTCTCAATTTATATACCCCTCATTTTTGCTGTCCTTATTTTTGGTTTCAATCAAATTATTTTGATTCCACGTTACTTTATACGAGGTTATTTTAAGTTCTATGTATTAATTAACATCTTTTTAATTTTTATTGCTTTTTATTTTAGGGACTTCCTTATTTTTTTATTAACTAACCCAGGACCAATTCCATTGCCTAGCGCGGCGTTGGATTTTTTTTATTCTCAAAACATGGTGCGTCAAAGCACAACAGAACGCATACAAGTATTCCTTTTGTTTTTTATTTTAGTGGTGATTAGTTGTGGCATTAATATTCTATTTAGTGTTGGTCTTAGGCAAACGAAACACGCTCAATGGGCTCGCTACCGCGAAAAGATAGCCTTACAAACAGAACTTTCTTTTTTGAAAACACAACTCAGTCCTCACTTTTTATTTAATACACTAAATAACATTACCGCTTTAGTCGACGCAGACAGCTCTTTAGCAAAACGCGCTATTATTCAGCTCTCCAAATTACTTCGCATCATTCTTTATGAAACTAAAGCAGATTTTATTCTATTAGAAAAAGAACTCGAAATTGTCGATCGATATACCCAATTAGAACGCCTACGTTTACCTGAAGACTTTGAATTTCAAATCGAAACTTCTATTGAAAATAAAGAAGCTAAGATAGCCCCGCTCATTTTAATGCCACTCGTTGAAAATGCACTAAAACATAGTTTTGACCCTAACGTTAAAAACTTTATTCAAATTCTGATTCAAGAAAAAAATGGAGAGATTTCTTTTGTTTCAAAGAACTCTTGTGCATCCTCATCGCAAAAGAAAAAAAGCGATGGCGGCATTGGCCTCAATACTTTTATTAAACGTATGGATGCCTTTTATATGAATAACTATTCCTATCAAGTAAAAGAAGAAAATGACACCTATAGCGTTTCTTTACGTTTTGGAAGTAAATAATTTTTTTCTTTTCTTTTCCTATTTTTTTTGTAGTTTAGTGTTCCGCTCGTTCGAGCGTCTTATCTTACATCGGCTTTCGCCTCTTCGCTATATTCATTGAATACACCTCAAGGAGACTCTATGCTTAATAGAGTGTTTAACTGTGTGTGGATTACTTGCATAGCGTTAGCAGCAAGTATCTATGCTGCTGAATGTAAATCTATTTCCATATACTCACCCACAAATCCAACCATAGGTTCAATCACTTCTTCTACCTTTCCAGAGCCACCCGAATGGCTCACCAATTGGGGAATTCAAGGGCAAATGGTTCCTCCCTATATTCGTTTTTCGGGGCAACACAATCAATTAAAGACTTGGGAATCGGCATTGTCTTTTCCGCAATTGCCTCTCAAGGTTCAGGGAGGGTATTTGGAACTACAGGTACACGCCTCTAACCAAGTACTTTTTAACATTGCCCTTATAGAAAATGGAGTTGCGGGTCCCAAGCAATCATACAAACTAAGCCCAAACCAAACAAAGCAATTAAAAATCCCTTTAAGCGCCTTAAGCTCTAAAGAGTCTTTGGTAATAGAGGGGATTTCAATAGGGCTTTCGCAAGTGCCAGCATACCAATACAACACGCTTTTTTTGGGGAACATCTCTTTCTCTTGTGCCGAGTCTACCCCAGAAAAGCCAACAACCAACGAAGCAGAACTCTCTTTTGAGTTTCCATTCACAGAGACCGAAGCTAAAAAAGCAGAACGAATCATTTACGATTTAGAATCTGCTCCTATTGGCTACGCACTAAAAAAACATTCCGATTCTGCACAATTAGTGTTAAAAGGCATGTCCATTTCTCAAGTCATCCTCACCGAAAAAGAGCATCTCATTCTTCAAAAATTGGTTTCAGAGCCAAGTTCTAGCCCTAAACAATCTTGGAAAAATTGGAATCAAAGCCTTTATTATATAAGTCAAAATCGATTAAGCGACAGCTTATTTGCTAATCCTAAAACGCTTTTTAGGCAAGCCAACGAAATTGCCGCTTCTTACAATTACGAAGTTATTCCTCTTTTGATTGGAAGCTTCAACTACGATTATTCTGTTTGTGAGGCAGAAAACTCAGAATCTGTTTGCATTAAAGAGCATCTAGAAAACGCCCAATTGCTCGTGGCCGGGCTCGCTTCTTCTTTTGCTTACCGTTCTAACGTCGAGCTTATTTTAGACCCTTATTTTATAACTACAAACCAAAATACAATTCCTGAAGTAGAAGTGTTAATCAAAAAAGAATGGAAGTCTATAAAGCCAAAATCACGGCTTTCTTTATCATTCGATTCCTTAGGAGAACAATCTATTTCCATTCGTTTGCGCTATGGTAGCAAAATCGTAGAAAACACCCTTTTGTTGGAGGTCCGCTAATGTTACTATCGAAACTTTTGCCTCTATTTATTTTTTTTATGAGTTTCTGTTGCAGTTATGCAAGTTCTCATGACATCCACTTTTATCGTAAAAAAAATGGCGATATCTGTTCTAAGTACAATCTCAGTTCAATTCTTTTCCCTTTAACCCAGTGCTTCTCTGCGGATGGCGAGCTAACTCCTTTATCATTGTTAGAGCAAGGGCTAGCTCGAGCGCGCATTTTAGACCCGGCGGAAAACAAATACGCACCCCTTGGGATTCAAATAGAAAAACCGTTTTTAATTATTGACGGCATCCATTTGAGCACCGAAGAAAAGCGCTCTCTTCAAGACTTTGAGAAAGAAGCCAATGCTTATGGGCTTCCTGCGGTACTCAAATCGTTTGGCTATACGCCTATTTTAGTGCAATTTCCAAAAACGGTAGAGAAATCGATTAAGAGCAATGCCTTCATTTTTAAACAGGTTTTGAGTTATTTAGCAAAAAGTAAACTCTACCCTTGGCCAAATGGATCACAAGAATCTTATGTTGTTTTAGGAATTAGTCAAGGAGGTTTGATTGGGCGTTACGGTTCTTACTTATATGACTCAGAGAAACTTGCTAGTTATCCGGGCATTAAGATGTTCGTTTCTTTGGATTCGCCACATCAAGGTGCTGTAATGCCAAGGGGCATTTTAGCTGCTATCGATTTTTGGGCTAGGGAAGCCAAAAACGGCTCTGCAGAAGATTTTCTTGATTTAATTTCTGGCCCAGGAGCAAGTGACCTACTGATCTACGACACCAAAAAAAGCAATTCAAGCGAAGCCAATGTTTTTGCACCTAACACTAACAAAGATCGTTTTTTATTTAACGAGTATAGAGAAGCCGCAAATTACAGAGGATTTCCCTCTATTTTGTTAAGCCAGGGGCAATTAAAAGGAAAACCCAACTCTATTCCAAAGGGGCCATTCTACTCGTTAAACCGCTACGCCGAAAAAGCGACAAAGACTTGGGGGCGCGCAGCAAGCACCTCTGAATATAGCACTTCAAACGATCAAGTTTTTGCAGAAAATAATTTTTATGAGTTTATGGGCGGTAGCAAAAAATGGACTCTAAAGGGCAACTCCTCTTGGGATTTAGTACAAGGTAGCACCTATCCTTTTATTGAAACTATTTATGATGCTTTTGAAAGCGCTTACTTAAGAGAAATTCCAGACCGTTTCGAAAAGACCTTCTTGAATCTCAATTTTTACGGTAAATGGTCTAGTCATGAGCTTAATTCTAAAAGTACAAGTTTTATCCCAACAACCAGTTCTCTAGATCTCTTGTGCGACGGAAAACCTTCGACGACCACATCATGCGCTCATACACAAACGGAAACAGGACTCTCTTGGGAGTCTCCAGGAAACCGCTCTACAGGAAAGGCCATGTATGCAGTCGACAAAACTCATCCCCGTTACGGCGAAGAAAGCAGCGGCAAACACATTGAACCCCCTTATAACAAAGATGGCAGTCCTAAAGACAACGTCATTAAAGGCATTCAAACCGATTTGTGGCGAATGATGTGTGAACTTTCTAAAGCGGACTTTAATAAAGCAACCAATGCTTTTGAAAACCCTTATTTTATAGGGCAGTTTAACCCCACAGCAAGCTGCTTAGATCAAACACATATTCCAGAATCTATTTTAAACGCTGGAATCGTCCAATTTGAGCCACTTCGTTTTGCTCGTTACGACTATGCCCCCGAAGTTAAAGACATCACAGAAAACGTTTCTTTTACAGTGCCTGCTGGGTGGCAAAAAGTGGCGACCTTCGACTACGGAAAAGACTTGCCCGCCAATGGATTATTTGAAGTGGTTTTAAAAATGGAAAATCCAAAATCCAACTGGCTAAAGTTAGATCTTATATTAACGCAGGTTCAAAAGGGATCTAATCAAATTCAACTTCAAGAAAAAACAATTTCTCCCGATGGGCAGTTTCATACCATTCGCTGGCAATTGCCCTCTTCTTCAAGCGTATTAAAAAAATTTAGATGGATTCGATTAGTATTAAATTCTTCTGGAGGGAATGCGACTATATCGAAAGTGCGTTTTATTAAAAATGCAGCCTCTTCCGCTCCTAAACCACCACCTGTCCCTTTTTCACAAATATACCCGGGTAACCACGCTCTATATACGCCATGGAAAACTGAAAATGCGCATGATTTAGACTACAAGGATAATCTTGGCTCTGGGGCTAAATTCTTTTTTGAAAAAAAATATGATGGTGTCCAGTGGACATTTGATCAATCATACGATTTAAGTGCTTATAAAAAAATTCGCGTTTCTTATTGGCCAAACACTTGTGCTCATAGCTTTATTTACATAGATCAACCCACAAAAAATCGCGCCTTCTTAAAGGACGGCGTAAGCAATGGCACTTTACTTTATAAAAGTATTCCTTTAGAATCTTTAATTTCTATGGACTGGAGTGCATCTGGAGCTCCTAGTGGCTATAAATTAGTATTACAAACAACCTCTTCCGAGGAGAAATGCATTATTCAAAATATTTCCTTAGAAAAATAATACTCTTATAATAACCTATGGCGATTGTTCTCTAAGAGCAATTGCCATACTTTTTTATTAAATGCTCCCTAGTTTACATAAAAAAATATTTACAAGCATTTTTATTCCAATTTTTACATTGAATTTTAAACATTACTTTATATAAAAAAATAACTTGTATTCATTAAAATTAAATTATATTTATTTCACTATAATCATAGTTCATGGAGAGTAATGATGAAAAAAACAATCTTTTTCAATTCGCTTGGCTTTTTAATATTAGCCTCTTTTCTTTTAAGCGGTTGTCAAACCGTAACACTGCACGCATTAGGAAGCCATCCTTTACCTGTAATGCATGAGCCTAAAACAGACAAAAGCGATCGAGAAGAAAAAATAATAAGTGCAAATTTGCACGGCGCCATTTTAGATTCTACACCTAACACTTATGATATATTAGGTGGCGGTGCATCTTTAAACTTTACTTACCGAGCTGGCGGGGCGCTTTCTTGGTTGTTTGCAAGTGCAACCCTTTCAGGGTCCTACGGAAAACTAAAGTTAAATTGTGACGACGAAGATTGTAACTTATTGTACAAGGCTATTACAGAACGCAAAGACTCTTATTCTTTTGCCTCTATACAAGAAGGAGCAAGAGTGGGTGTTGAGTTTACACCTGGATTCTTTACTACGGGGCTTAGTGGCGGCATACACCTATATCAAGACCTTGGAGAATTCGAAACATTTCGCGATTCTCTAAAGCAAGCTAATCTCATTGAGGGAAACGCTTCTAATGGCTTTTTTCCAGAGGCGCGCGCTTGGGTTGGTGTCCGTTTGGGTCCTTCTGGAAATTACGGCACCATCAATTTAGAGAGTGTATTCCAATTTCTTGCTGACGATATTGAAAGCGCATTAATGTTTAATTTAGGTTATTTCCACCCTACTGGTTGGCATGCTGGGGTATTAACCGGAGGCTCTGCTTTCTCGCTTACTGCTGGTAAAAGCTTTTCCTTTTAGGCTAAAAACATAAAAGAAAAAAAGGCGCTCTGTGAAGAGCGTCTTTTTTTACTTAACCAACTCCTAAATGAAGTAAGTTATATTTATTTAAGCAATATCGCAGACCTGGAGAGTCTTGATGAAAAAACTATCGATTCTAAAGTTTTTAGGCCTTTTAATTCCAATCCCCTTCCTTCTTGGTTGTAGTCAAAACCCGCCTTTACTTGCATTAGGAAGTTACCCTATACCTATATTGCATGAACCTAGAATTAACAAAAGTGACGCAGAAGAAAGAACAATAAGTGCCAATATATATAGTGGTACTTTAACTAGTCTGGACTACATTGATGAGATGACTAGTGGAGCTGCTTCTGCTCATTTCACCTATCGACCAAGTGGCGATTTTTCATGGTTATTCGTCAGCCTAGCTGCATCTGGGTCTTTTGGATCAATAAAACTTACTTGCCCTGCTAATTACTACGACGATTATTACCACGACTACACCCCCTCAGGGTGCATCGCTGCTTTTGAAGCCGTTTCAAGTCTAAATCGGTCGTACTCTTTTGCTTCTATACAGGAATTGGCAAGAGTTGGCATTGAAGCTAATCCTGCATTTTTTATTCTAGGGATTAGCGCTGGAGCCCACTTATATCAGGATTTTGGACAGTTCGAAGCCGTACGCAATTCCTTAAAAAAAGAGGATGCAGTTAGTGGAAACAATTTTCGAGGCTTTTTGCCCGAAGCTCGCATTTGGTTTGGACTACGCCTTGGCCCTTCTGGAAAGTACGGTTCCTTAAACTCAGAAACGCTCCTTCAGCTTAAAACTGGTTATATACAGAACATTGTAAGACTTAGTCTTGGCTACTTCCATCCAACCGGTTGGCACGGTGGCGCCATTTCAGCTAGCGAAACCTTAATATTCAGTGCAGGCAAAAGCTTTTCCTTTTAAGCTAAAAATAAAAAAAGACGCCCCGTAAAGAGCGTCTTTTTTTACTTAATGCAAAATTAAGCGGCAGTTTTCACTAGCTTGACCACTTCCGCAAAAGCGGCTGGATCAGCAACAGCCATATCAGCTAAAACCTTGCGGTTCATTTTGATATTAGCCTTGCTTAACAAGTGAATAAATTGGCTATAACTTACGCCATGTTCACGTACAGCGGCATTCAAACGAGTAATCCACAATCTGCGGAAATCTCCTTTTTTATCGCGACGGTGAGCATAAGCATATTGACCTGCGTGAGCTACGGCTTCAATAGCAAGGCGAACGTTAGATTTGCGACGACCGTAAAAGCCTTTAGCGGCCTTAAGTATTTTTTTACGGCGTATGCGAGAAGCAACTCTGGATTTTGAACGTGGCATATTTTAACTCTCCTTGATTAAGCCAAAGCAAGCATGCGCAAGACTTTGTAAGTATCACATTTTTTGACTGCACCAGGCTTGCGTAAATTACGCTTGCGTGAGCTACTTTTTTTGGTTAAAATATGGCGCATTCCAGCACGCTTAAACTTGACATGGCCTGAGCCTGTCACGCGAAAGCGCTTCTTTGCACCACTGTGTGTTTTCATTTTAGGCATTTTTACCTCGTAGGTTGTATGTTAAGCCTCACCTGCTGCCATTGGCTCGGTTGCGGACTTTGCGACTGGTAAGCCGCGTTTTGGAGCGTAGATAGAAGCCATTGTATTGCCCTCTACCCGCGAATCCATTTCTAATTCACCGCTGTCAGCCAAGTCTATTTTAGCTTGATCCATGCGTCGGCGGCCATAATCCATGTGCGCCATTTCGCGTCCACGGAACTGCATTACTAAGCGAACTTTCATACCATTTTTCAAAAAGTTTTTTGCTTGTACTATACGGTATTCATAATCATTGTCTGCTGTTTTAGGATGCAGCTTAATTTCTTTGACTTTTATAATATGCTGTTTTGCTTTTGTCGCTTTAGCCCGTTTCATTTGTTCAAAGCGGAATTTGCCATAATCCATAATACGGCAAACGGGCGGTTTCGCATTCGGAGATACTTCCACTAGATCCATTCCAGCTTCTTTAGCCATCTGAAGGGCCTTGTGAGTCTCTAGCACAAGTTGTTCTCCATCATCTTTTACTAGACGAATGGGAGAAATGCGAATATCTTCGTTTATCCTCGTCCCATCGTTGGGGCGATTTGGCATCTGACGGCTTCGTGCGTTTTGTAACAAGTTAGGCTACCTCTTTGTTGTATTTGTTTAAGGACTAGAAATTTAATAAAAAACCACAAAAATATGGGCTTGTATTTTAAAATACCTTTATAAAAGAGTATTTTTTTTGTATAATTGGGTAAAAGTTAGCGGCGGTAGCTCAATGGTAGAGCTTTAGCCTTCCAAGCTAATGGTTGCCGGTTCGATCCCGGTCTGCCGCTCTTTATAGAAAAACTCCCTTTTTGCGGAGTTTTTCTGTTTTTTGGGAGAAAACAACTTATTCTCCCTCATGATCCACTTCTTGAATTTCGCAGAGGAACCAAAGATCTCAAATTCATTTTATTTGAAGTTTACAGGTGGGGGTAGATTTATTGGGGGTGCTAGAGTCTTTTGTTTGGGCTCATTGGATTGTGCTTTTGATTTGGATTGGATTTCTGCCATGAGGGAATCTAGATCCGAAACCGCTTCCGTCACAGCGTTCTCTAATAAATGACTTAAACTACGCACAACAGATTCGGGTTCTTTTTTTCGAAGTTGCTCCTGCTCATCCCAACTACGTGCCCACACGACTTTCTGCGTGTGATTATCTACGAAATACATGGACATAGCCAAATGGGCAAACCAATTGGAATCTTTATCGACTTCCTCCAATGCCGTAATTTCCCCTCGTAGAACGTAGTCTACATTTTCTACTTCAATGGAACGCGATACTTGCTGAAAAATCTGGGCATCGCGCAAGTGCTTGAATACCATATCAGAGATCATGAATTTTGGTTTTAACGCCCAGAGTTCAAAATTATACACGTCCATTTGGTACCTGGATGCTCGATAGACAATTTCGTTTTGTCTGTAGGGCTCGGTAATGGAAAAATCCCGAACCCAAACATTTGCTTGCCACGGTGGTGATTTCAATCTAGTGGTGTCAACCGGAGGGTCATATTCAAGGATATAACGACTCGTTTTGTTTTTGCCATCATTTCGTGACAATAGCGATGCGCACCCTGAACCAAGTATTAAAATAGAGAGCGAGAGGATGATGAGTCGTTTCATTTTATACGTCCTGATTTTTCTTCAGTGCGAATCAGAAGCGAGGGGTCCGCTTTGATTCGTTGGCTGAAATCATACATGTTTTCGGTCATTTCGTTAATATTTCGAAGAGAAGTCGAGATGTCTTCTTGGGACTTATAAATTATTAGATCTGTGCGCTTGGTTAAGGTTTCAAGGGCTTTGGAAGCATTTTGAATTTCGATGATTGTATTTTTAATATCACTGTTTCGAAATTGAGTGGTGATGGAATGAAGATCCTGTAAGAAACCTGTTAAATATATTTGATTTTTTTCGCCGGTGATCAAGAGCATATTATTCATGAGACTCTCCAGCTTGACCGAAAAAACCTCCACTCGACTCGTGATTTGTTGAATCTGGGACGTTCCTGCGAGAACTTCATGGTTCTCGGGAAGAGTGGGCTCATCGGGAGATCCCCCAGAAAGCTCAATCGTTTTGAGGCCTGTGATGGAAAACCCGCCTACCAAGTTTGCTCGCATGCTTGCTTTAATGGGGGTTCCTTTCATCACTTCGAATGTGACGACCACAGCGAGTAAGTCATGCTCATCGATGTGTAGGTCTATAACTTTCCCTACGTCAACGCCATTCCATTTGACTTTGGCGCCGGGGACCAAGCCATCTACCGATTCTGAAAATCGAGTGTGATACAGGACATTTACATTGGCGATTCGCTTTCCTAAAAAGAAAACCCCAAAACCTAATACTAATGAAACGGTCAGGAGCATGAAAACACCTAAACGAATTCGTTCACCCTTGGTGGTTTCCATTTTCCACTTCCTTTATTTTAAATTGAACACGTGTTCTTTGGGTCTCTTCTATTATGGCTTTACGACTAAAGAAACTCACAAGTTCTGGTTCTTTGGATGCAAGTCCTTGTTGTAAGTCTCCATCGAAAAGTACGTTCCCCGCAGAAAGAAACAGAAGTTTATCGGCGATTGTTTTGATTGATTCTAATTCATGAGTCACCACTACTATGGCGATTCCAAACTGATCCCTCAATTTCAAAAGAAGTTCATCCAAGGCCCTGGAGGTTACAGGGTCAAGGCCTGCAGACGGCTCATCACAGAATAATAATCCAGGGTCCATTATTAATGCACGAGCGAGTGCCGCGCGCTTGCGCATGCCTCCGCTTAATTCGGCGGGGTACTTATGCCACGCATCCAACATAGAGACGCTTTCCAATTTCTGGGCGACCATTTCTTCTATTACAACAAGGGGAAGTTCAGGACGGTAGGTGCGCAGGGGGAGTGCGACGTTATCGGCAAGCGTCATGGAACTCAGCAATGCTCCATTCTGAAATAAAACCCCACAGCGTTCACGGAAAGTTTGAGGAATGGGAGCATTGGCCTTTTGTTCGCCTTCGCCAAAGAAGCTCACTGATCCCTCTTTCACTCGCATGAGTCCGAGTATCGCATTGAGTAGTGTGGTTTTCCCACAGCCGGAAGTACCAAGAATAACGCGAATTTCACGAGTGGCCACTGCGAACGAAATTTGATCAAGGACGATATGATCCCCAAATCCGGCTTTAAGGTTTTTGACCTCAAGAACGGTATCGACGTGGTTGCTCGTGTTTATCATGATTATTGCCACACCTGTTTAATAGAAAATGAAAGAGAATATCGCATCGGCAATGATGATTGCAGAAATAGAAAACACCACGCATGCGGTCGTCGCTTTGCCAACGGCATCAGCTCCCCCTCGGGCGGCGAAACCTTTTTGACATGCAACGAGAGTAATAATCCAGCCAAACACCATGGATTTGACAGCACACTGCCAAAGAAGTTTAAGGGGGATTCCATCATGAAGTTCGCTAAAGAATAACGAGATGGGCATTTTTATGTAAAGAATCGCAATAACAAATCCAGATAAAATACCGGCAAAGACAGAGGCAAAAGTGAGTAACGGAACGGTGATTGTCATTGCCTGAAATCGAGGCACCACCAAGAAAGGCACGGGATGAATCCCCATCGTTTGCAATGCTTTTACCTCATCTTGCACCACCATGGAGGCGATTTCTGCAGTAATCGAGCTTCCGGATCTCCCCGCAAGAATAATGGCCGTTATCAAAGGGCCTATTTCAGAAAACATTGAAATGCCAATACCACGAACGAGATAGAGTGAGCCCCCCAAAGATTCAAGCTGAATGGCGCTTTGATAGGAGAGGGTGAGGCCAATTAAAAAAGACAAAATAAAAACGATGGGTAAGGCATCGCTTCCGAGCCTTAGCATTTGAAGCAATGTCCCTCGGATTGGCAAGGCTTTTGAATCAAATCGCCCTACAGTGCTCCAATAGATGGACTCTGTAAAAAGATGAGTGAGTTCCACCATGTTATGAAACAATTGAAATGCGTATTCTCCTAACGATTCAAAGAATCCCATTTTATCCTTTGAGGCTATGGGCTTTTTAAGCGCAGGAACTGCCTTCAAATAGGTCGCTAAAGTTTCACTCACATTGATAAGATTCAGTGAACCTCGAAAACCTGCAGACTCTTTTTGTAAAGAAACAAGAACAGCCACCATGCATGAATCATTTTTTTGAATCCCCGAACAATCTATTTCGACATCGCGAGAGCGAAGTGCACGTATACTCGCATGGTACAGTTTATCCGGTGCATTTGAATTATTCACCTTCTTCACCTTTTTATCAAAAAATTTTGTCGTGCAATTCCGATCTTTTTGCACAAAGGAATGTAACGTAAACAAAGATACATC
>DUVD01000324.1 GCA_012841225.1 Fibrobacter sp. | reverse complement strand
CGCACCCTCTTCCTAAATCAGAAATTATTGAAAATGACAAGGCTCATTTACCATACCCTGTTTTTGAAACGACTTTAGATATTTACAAGCCCATTGATTGGCACTTAGATGTCTCTTCGAGTAAGCGTTTTCCTTTATTGTTTTCCCACGAAATTAATATTCGTTCCGATAAATACGGCAGCGCAAAGCATGTTTGGGAAGTCAATAGACTCCTTTATCTAACGCGACTAGTCGTGAGCTTTAAAGAAACTAGCGACCCTTCGCTCTTGGCTCTTTTTCAATATCACGTCACTTCTTGGGTAAATGAAAATCCTTATTTAGAAGGGGTGAATTGGTATAGTAACATCGAAGTGAATATCCGGTTGATTAACTGGTATTTTTGTTGGAAATTATTGGGTGTAGATTCTTTGCAAAAAGATAATCCTTCATTTAAAAATTTTGTCGATAGCATTTGGATCCCTTCCATTTATAACCATTGCCAGTATTCTTTTAAGCATCCTTCGAAACACTCTTCAGCAAATAATCATTTGATTTCAGAATATGCAGGGCTTTTTGTGGCGAGCAGCCTTTGGCAATTTGAAGAAAGTCACAGCTGGAATCGATATGCAAAAAAAGGACTTGAACGCGAAATTCACATCCAAAATAATATGGAAGGAGTGAATCGCGAGGAAGCTGCTGAATACATTCAGTTTATTGATGACTTCTTTTTGATTGCTGCTGTTGTTGGCGAAAAACACCAAAAGCAGTTTTCTGACAACTATAAAGCCCAGTTAAAAAAAATGTTCGATTACATTCTAGCTTTTTTAGATGCAGAATTGAACTACCCTATGTATGGCGATGGCGACGATGGCTTTTGCCTGCGTTTAGATGAAGAAACACACTTTAATAATTTTAGCTCTCTATTGACTTCCGCGGCTATTTTTTTTGAAGATGGCTCGTATAAACTTAAAGGCACTGGATTTGATAAAAAAAACAGAATGCTTTTTGGCGAAGAGGGATTAAAAAAATGGGAAAAACTACCTTGGGATAATTCAGAACGAAGTTCTAAGTTTTTTACCAATGCCGGGCATTTTTTGTTTCGTAAACAAGTGGGCAACAAAGAAATTTACTTGCATTTTGATGCAGCTCCTTTGGGGTTTTTGAGTATTGCCGCTCATGGGCATGCGGATGCCCTTTCGTTTCTTCTTCATGTAAATGGATCCCCTGTCCTCATCGATTCAGGTACTTTTACTTATCACACGCACCCCACTTGGCGTCATTATTTTATGGGGACCTTAGCCCATAACACAGTAAGGATTAATGAGCATGACCAAGCAAAAATTGCAGGGCCCACTATGTGGCTTTCTCATAATAAAGCTAGTGTTTTAGATTATGAATTAGGCAAAGAAAAAGAATTTGTTACCGCTTCTCAAGATGGCTACGAAAAAGAAGGTGTGACGCACACGCGTACTTGCGAATTTTTTCGATCTGAAAACACATTCATTATTACGGACAAAATTACAACAAGTAAAGAAACCATCATAGAAATTCCGTTTCATTTGCATCCAGACAAGAGCTATCAACTAACAAGCAATGTGGCTAACGTTCTGTTAAAAGATGGAACTAGTGTTCAACTAACTTTGGATAAGCAATTGGAGTATAATGTTCTTAAAGGGCAAGTAAAACCCATACTCGGTTGGTATTCAGAACATTTTGGAACAAAAACTGCTTGTGAAGTACTGTATGCTAAGCATAAGATTCACTCTAATGCTACATTTATAACAAAGATTCAGGTACTTTTTAATGATTGATAAAGTAGTACATATAGGTCCTGCGCTTAATGTGCAAGGTGG
>DUVD01000062.1 GCA_012841225.1 Fibrobacter sp. | reverse complement strand
TTTAAAACGGCTTTAACTCGCGTGATTACTAAGTTTGCGCAAAGTCTACCTAAAACAAAAAAAGACGTACAAATTAGCGCCGACGATATTCGTGAAGGCCTTACCGCTGTTATTTCCATTAAACTTTCTGCGCCTCAATTTGAAGGTCAAACCAAACGCAAGCTTGGCAACTCAGAAGTAGCTGGTTATGTTAACACCAATTTCGGTGCTAAACTAGAAGAGTTCTTCTTAGAAAACCCGGCAGTCATTAAACAAATTCTCGAAAAAGTTTATTCTGCGGCAGTGGCCCGCGACGCGGCACATCGCGCCCGCACACTTGCTAGGCGTAAAAATATTTTAGAAAGTGGCGGTTTGCCAGGTAAGCTCGCGGACTGTAGTAGCCGAAATCCAGAAGAATGCGAGTTATTTATTGTGGAAGGTGACTCTGCGGGTGGTTCTGCTAAGCAAGGCCGCACGCGCGACTTCCAGGCTATTTTACCTTTACGCGGTAAAATATTAAACGTAGAGAAAGCTCGTTTAGGCCGTGTTCTAGAAAGCGAAGAGATTCAAAACTTGATCAATGCGATTGGTGGTGGTATAGGTACAGAGTTTAAGCTCGAGAAAATTCGCTATCATAAAATCATTATCATGACCGATGCCGACGTTGATGGATCTCATATTCAAACGCTCTTGCTGACATTCTTTTTTCGTTATATGCGTCCGCTTGTTGAGGCAGGCCACGTCTTTTTAGCTCAACCACCTTTGTATAAAGTGCGCGTGGGCAAAGAAGATACTTACTTGTATTCGGACGAAGATAAAGAAACGATGATGAATTCTTTAGCCGAAGAAAAGAAAAATGTTTATTTACAGCGCTATAAAGGCCTTGGTGAAATGAACCCCGACCAGCTCGCTGTTACGACCATGAATGCGGATACGCGTATTCTTCGTCAGTGTAATATTGAAGATTCTGTTTTAGCAGACCAAATCTTTAGCATGCTAATGGGAGAAGAAGTAGAACCTCGCCGCCGCTTTATTGAAACAAATGGTTATAAGGTTATCAACTCTTTAGATTTTTAACTTATGATATCTTCTAGTAGTAGCTTTAAAGAAATATTAACATCGGCGCGGGCCTTGGTTCAAGAAGATCTTTTGCGCACTGAGGGTTTAATATCAACTATAGCAACGACTGCTCCTCAAGGCGTTAATACTCGCATGGAACAATTGGTGCATCGCAAGGGAAAACGCATACGATCTACTTTGCTTTGCCTAATTGCACGCTCTGGTGAAATCTCCCCAGATGCAGACCGAATTGCTCACTCGTGCGCGGGTTTAGAGCTTCTCCATTTGGCGAGCTTAGTTCACGATGACATCATCGACAATACCGATGTGCGCCGTGGAGTGCGTACTGCCCATAAAGAATGGGGGAATAAAATTGCGGTTTTAATAGGTGACTATATTCTTTCTCAAGCTATGCGCTGTGTGATTAATGAGAAAGATCGAGCTATCCCCGAGATACTTTCTAATGCTGCTAATGACCTAATTGCGGGTGAAATCATGGAGCTTGATGATTCCGGCAATATGAATTTGAGCTACGAGCGCTACATTAAAATCATTCAAAATAAAACAGCTTCTCTTGTAGAAGCTTCTGCTCGGATGGGGGCCATTTTTGCTGGTTTTTCTTCTGAGATGGTAAATACTTGCGGCAAAATGGGGGCACACTTTGGCCTTGCTTTTCAAATCATTGATGATTTGCTGGATTATGGCATTGGAGCAGAAGATCTCGATAAAGCTAAGTTTACGGACATCGCCAATGGTTTAATTACATTGCCCGTTATCTTTTACTTTGAAGTTTGTTCCCCAACAGAAAAAGAGTACATGAGGACGCTTATTTCTAGAGCCTCAGAGCCCAAGGTACCTGAAGAAATCATACGCTTATTGACGCAGCAAGATTGCTTTGAAAAGACAAAGAAAGAGGCCATGGATTATTTGGACTCCGCGTTAAGTATCGCAAAGAGCTTACCCGAATCTAAATTTTCTGAGACTTTAGAATTGTTTTTTAGTTCCATGAGCGAACGCACTAATTAATTACTTCTTAGATTCCCAGAAAAACAAAAATAAAACGATTGAAGCAATGGCAATGGCCATAATCACCCAGAAAGAATAGGGGTCTCCCTCTCCTAAGCCAAAGGGAAAGGTTACGTTCATACCAAATATACTCGCCACAAATGTAGGACCCATGAGCGCAATGGTAATGACGTTTAATGTTTTCATGAGAGAGTTCACGTTATTACTAATTACGCTTGCTCGCGCGTCCATCATACTGGCTAAAATATTGGTATAAATTTCGGACTGCTGTAAGCACTGTTTGTTTTCAATGATAACGTCGTCTAAATACTCGCGTTCTTGCTCCGAGAAATTGAGACTTCGCCCTATTTGTAGTTTTTTAAGCAAAATATCGTTTGAGCTTAGCGCATTGATATAATAAATAAGACCTTTGTTTAAGCTAAACATAGACAACAAGTACTTGTTTTCCATGGCCGTGCGCAGTTTTTGTTCGAGCTCATCGTTAATGCGATTGATGATTTTTAGGTGTTCATTAAAGTGAAAAATGGAGTAGTTCAATAACTTTAATACAAAAGTATTTAGGTTTTCGACTTTAGAAAAACGTCGTGCGTCTTGAAGGGGTAACTCAGAATCGGTTAATAAAAGAACCCAGTCTTTGAAAAGAAAAATACCAAAGGACTCCACTCGAAACTGAAAGTTATCGGTGGCGGCATAATTCTTTGGTTTTTTAAAAACAATAGTGGTGAAATCATCGTCATACTCGATACGCGAGAGTTCGTCATTATCAAATGCGGAGGCAATTGTATGCTCCGTGATCTCATACTCTTTAATTAGTACACTACGTTGCTCCTGGCTAGGCGCACTCATCATTACGATGTCGGCGGATTCTTCGTCGGAAGCGGGGACTATACGGCCGGATTCGATTTTGTAGTATTGACGCATAAAATCACCTTTGCTCGAATATTGAAAAGATAAAAAAAAAGCCCGGGATCAACCCCAGGCTTGTTTTGGATTGAAAATTAGATGCCCTTCTTAAATCGCTTAGACCACCACACCACTACTGGTGAACTAATAGCGATTGAAGAGTAAGTACCAACTAAGATACCCACAACCATCACTAAGCCAAAGTCGCGAATGGAAGAGCCACCCATCACGGCGAGCACTCCGCAAACAAATAAAGTCGTTAGCGAGGTAATAATAGTCCTACTAAAGCTTTCATTAATAGACGTGTTTACCGTCTTCGCAAAGTTAGCCCTACCATTGATACCCGCATTTTCGCGAACTCGGTCAAACACCACAATGGTATCGTTTACAGAGTAACCGATCATGGTTAAAATAGAAGCGATTAAAGCGCCATCGATAGATAAGCCCATCAAAGAAATAAAACCAATAGTAATAATAGTGTCGTGCACAAGGCCAACAAGGGCGCCTACGCCAAAGCCGAGGCCCATTTTACCGAATCGGAACCAAATGTAAAGGCAGATGGCAATCCAAGACAGTAATACAGAAAGAATGGCGTTAAAGCGAAGCTCTTTACCGATGTTTGGACCGACGGTATCGCTTGCAACAATAACAGCTTTTTGGTTGTTTTTTTCGAAGAGCGTGGTTAGGGTTTCTTTGAACGATTGGTCGTCCATTTCTTTGACGCTAATTTGATAAGAATTTGCCGTGGTGCCGCCTAAGTGGCGTATTTTGGCGTTATTAAAGCCCGCGTTGCTTAGAATCCCTTTCAAGTCATTTTCGTGTCTGTCTGTGTCATCGTACTGGACGGTGTAAACTTGACCGCCAAGGAAATCAATACTAAAGTCAAAGCCCTTGACTAAAAAAGAGCCAAAGCTAATTACGATAAACACGATAGAGATAACAGCAAATGCTTTTGCCCTAGGAATAATAGGGAAATTGGCCTCGTTGATAAAGCGAATGCCTTTACC
The DNA here is from genome assembly GCA_012841225.1 of Fibrobacter sp. Lineage (GTDB taxonomy): Bacteria > Fibrobacterota > Fibrobacteria > Fibrobacterales > Fibrobacteraceae > Fibro-01. Next base: position 285 of record DUVD01000062.1, on the reverse strand, counting down.
GATGCTTAACTTGTTGGCGTCGTGCTTAGAGAGTTTGAAATCTATAATAGCACGTGTAACAGTCAAAGCACAGAATAGTGAAGTGGCGATACCGATCATTAATGTAAGACCGAAACCCTTCACAGAACCAGTTCCAATTTTATATAGAATAAGAGCAGTAAGGAATGTCGTTAAGTTAGAGTCGAAGATAGCGCTAAAGGCTTTTTCGTATCCCTTGGCTACTGCGGCGCGAGCCATAAGGCCGCCTTTCATTTCTTCTCGTATGCGTTCAAAAATAATAACGTT
>DUVD01000323.1 GCA_012841225.1 Fibrobacter sp. | reverse complement strand
GCGCCCTCTTTGGCGAACTTATCGGTCATGATAGGTTCTGGATTCTCACGAGGGTATTGATATGTGTAACCACCACCACGAGGAATAGACTCCCTCATAACGACGCTCACAATGTCTTTATCTGGGCGAAAGGGTTTTGGGTCTTTAGGTGTAAAACGCAATACATCACGATCGCGATAATCGCCAAAACCGGCCATAGATACAGAAACGAGAAGAAGTGTTCCAATGACACAACTTCTGAAGCTAAAGAGTGCAGCTTTTTTCATAGGAATAAAAATCTCCAATTACCATTGTCAGCAATATAATTTGTTTTCATCAAACAAAATGAAATAATAAGTAAAAAAGAAGAAACCTAAAGGGTCTTAAAACCAAAAACCACCTTATTTCTTAAAAAACGGCCTGTTTTGTTAAAATAGAGTGGTTTCTATAGTGTACGGAATATGTTTTAAATGCCAATCGCTCAAAAGCTCCTTTTAAGTAGATTAAGGGCACACCATTAATTGGATGAGGATTTTTATGTTTGTTTTCTTAAAAAAACGTTTTTTGTTAAAAAGTTTTACCCTCGGGTTTCTGTTTCTAGCCGCTTGTGACTCCGGAAGTGGCGGATTAAGCCAACCCATTACAAGCAGTTCCTCTGAAGTACCTTCTTCTTCTGCCATCACCGTTGATTACACAAAGGCAAGAGAAATGAACGCCCGTTTAGGTAGAGGCATAAATTTCGGTAACTCTTGGGATTCTGCCGGCGATGATGATTGCGGTTGGAACAATTGCATTGAAGACGCCTGGTTTACCGTTGTTAAAGAAGCGGGTTTCAACTCCATTCGACTTCCAGTGCGTTGGGGCAGGGACGCTGAAAAAACTCCTCCTTATACGATTAGTGAGACTAGGCTTGCCGGCGTAAAAGAAGATATCGACATCTCCTTGGCATTAGGGATGCCTATTATTATCAATATTCACCATTACCTAGAACTCATTTCTGCCAAAGGCGAAGCCCTCGAAGCCGAAAAAGCTCGTTTTGAGGCGATTTGGCTTCAGGTAGCCGAAGCTCTTGAGCCTTACCCCGACTCAATGCTCGTTTTTGAAATATTAAATGAGCCCAATGGCATACCTGCAGGAACACTCAACGAATTGAATCTCATGGCCTATAAAGCTATTCGAGCTAAAAGCCCCGGTAAAACCATTATGGTCAACCCCAATGGTTTTGCTAAGTTTCATCTTATGAATCAACTGGTTTTGCCTCCCGATGGAAATTTGATTATTTCTGGCCATTATTACGAACCTTATGCCTTTTCTCACCAAGGAAGACACGGCTACCCATGCGGTGGTACTTGGCTTGGCGATCAATACGATGTAAAGTCTTTTCAACAGCAATTTCAAGGTTTCGTGGATATGGCCACTCAATACTTTCCCGACGTAAATGGGGGGCATATTCCTCTTAATATGGGTGAGTTTGGTGTATCAGGGCCCAATACTGGTGGTTGTGAAGACGAAGAACTTCCTTCCGATGCTAATCGCGCTCTTTGGACTAAAGAGCTGATTAAGATTGCCGAGAGTTTTGATATGTCTTGGCATTATTGGGGCTTTGCTCATGTAGGTGGGTTTGAAGCCTACGATAAGCACTCAGACACTTGGTACCCACACATGCTTGAGGCTTTAATTCAAATTCAATAACCTAAGGACGAATTAAATTATCGCAACCGTTTTTAAAAAAAGTGGAGAACAAAGGTTCTTCACTTTTTTTTAATTCTTCTATTACTTCATTTACGGGCCGCGTAGAACGATATAAAGTGCGGTAGAGTTGTTCTATAAGATGAACTCGAGCTTCTGGGAAGTCCTCTGGATGGTGGCGTAGCGCATGTAAGTTAATAGACGCCCATTTTAGCGGG
>DUVD01000322.1 GCA_012841225.1 Fibrobacter sp. | reverse complement strand
GTTTTATCCCAATTTTGCACTTTGACGGTATTAAGGTTAATGGCAATGACATCACCATCGGCATTAAACTTAGGCATTTCAATCCAATCGCCAACTCGAACCATATCGTTAGAAGACATCTGAATACTAGAAACAAAACCTAAAATAGTGTCTTTGAAAATTAAAAGGACCACGGCGGACATGGCACCAAAGACACTTAAAAAGTAAACGGGCGATTTACCGAGCAAGACAGAAAGAACCAAAATAGCAGAAATCAGGTAAAGAATCATACGACCCAATTGGAAGTAACTGCCAAGGGGTTTTTCGCTAAAAACAGGCATTTTAGAAAAGATGATTTCAATAGTCTCTAATATGGCGACTATAACGAGCACAGAGGCGATAATTAAATAGGCATCTGTCAGTTTATTGACAATCGACAAAGAGGATGGGAAATCATTAAATAAAGCCGGAGCGCCCGCCTTAACGATAATGGCTGGGACTAAGTGTGCTAATTTGCCAAGGGCGTTTCTTTCAACTAAAACATCATCCCAAGTAAACGACGTTCTGATGAAAATTTTATACAAAAAAGGAATGAAAACCTTTTTGGTAAGCCCAAAAAAGAAAAAAGCGACAAGAAAAAAAAGGGTAAGCAGGGCAAATAAACGGCCGTAATGAGCAACGTTTTGAGAAAGACCCAGAGAGACAAAAAGAGTTTCTAAATTGTGTTCAATATAATTCATAACAATCAAGATATAAAACTTTAGAAAAGAGACTAGATTAAACGAGTTGTTATTTCTGCTCTAGCTCATTTTTAGCCAATGAACGTAACATTTGCTCTACGAGCCTAACTTTACGGACATTTACAAAACCAAACTGCTGCACCTTAGGGGCGTTGTTGGGGCGCACAGAAATATTTTCTTCAAAAATAAGGTCACCAATTCCCAATTTCTTTTCTGTTAAGTAGATAAATTGCAATAAATGAGGGGGATAACTTCTGATGGTAAAAGTTTTGTTTCTTTTTATTATTAAGGCTCTTTTATTGGTTATAATATAAAGAGTTTTTTTAAATTGTATTTGAGACCATAAAAAAATAGCAAAAACAATAAGTGCGGCAAACAAAGAAGCGCTTGCTGCGTTAAAGGGCTTTATGATAGAAGAAAAAATTAGAAACGCAAAAAAAATGCCCAGCAGCAAAAAATTTTTAGCTACAATGGGGGTAGGTTCATCAGCCCACAAGATCAATTCATCTGGTGAAAGTTCTCTTTCTAGTTTATTTTTAAATCTAGCCGATACAAAGTCTTTTTTGAGCATGAGAGTCCTCCTTTAATTTCTATAAACAAGAATAAACATCTTATTCCTGCTCTTCCCAAAACACGACTTTAGATAGTTTAATATCCCAATTTAAAAATAGTTAGAAAATAGGCGGAAACAAGTAAAAAATAAGTAAACAAAGGGTCACAAATGCTTTAGAAATCAAGAAAGGCTCTTTTGTAAAAAGAGCCTTCTTGAATTTAGTAGTTTTGCGTTCTATTAAGAGAGTCTTGAGCCTGTTGCACCTGTAAAAATAAATCGTTGCTCGAGTATTGTGGTGCTTTACTTGTAGAGCCGGCACATCCAAATAATAGTGCGCAAGCGGCGATCATTATTAATTTTTTCATAAGACTTCCTTTGTTGTATCGTTTTTCCAGCGCATTCCTTTTTTT
>DUVD01000321.1 GCA_012841225.1 Fibrobacter sp. | reverse complement strand
CAACTTCGAAAAATTATCTAGGTATTGGGAGTTAGGGCACGACCTTCGCGATGTCCGTTTAGCTGCAAACCATGCCGCTGATATAGTCAAATCAGTACGCTCTTTAGGAGGCAATAATTTTACACGCACCGAGGGTTTAAGTATTCACGAGACATTATCGAGAGCGATTTCCCTTTTAAAACCAAGTTTACATGACGTGAAGCTCGAGGCCGACTTAGGGAGCGCAGAAAATGCACCCCTAATTTATGGCGATATGACTGAATTAGTTCAAATTTGGGTGAATATCATTAAAAACAGCTGTGACGCCATGGAAATGGCCGAAACAAAAGACCCTAAAGTTTCTATTAGTTGCTCTTACTCGTCTACTCATGTAAGCGTTAAAATTACAGATAATGGCCCTGGCATCTCAAATTCGGCAAAAGATAAGATTTTTCAAATGGACTTTACCACAAAAAAAAATGGTCTTTCTTTTGGCCTCGGGCTCGGTTTAGCCATTGTGCATAGAATAGTGGATAGTTATGGAGGTAAAATAATACTTGATTCTGTCCCGCAAAAAACTACATTCAATATAACACTACCAATAGAGAATAATTATGGAAACAATTAATATCATCTGTGTGGACGACCAGTCCGATGTTCTCGATGCCGTAACTCGCGACTTGCGTCCTCTAGAACAATTTTACCGCATCGAAGGAGCCGAGTCGGCTAGCGATTGCTTAGCTTTAATGGAAGAGATGGACGCTCGTGGAGAGTCGATAGGTCTGGTTATTTCGGATCACATCATGCCAGGTGGCAATGGCGTCGAGTTATTGCAAAAAATTTTTAAAGACCTTCGTTACCTTCATACGCGCAAAATTTTATTAACTGGACAGGCAAATCATGCCGATACCATTCGTGCAGTTAACGAAGCCCGTATCGACAATTACTTTGAAAAACCTTGGAACCCGGAAGACTTGCTCGCCAACGCTAAAATGCTATTGACTGGTTTTGTTTTAGACAAGGGTTTTGAATACAAAGATTTTTTACCGGTTCTAGATCAGGTTGTTTTACTTTCGCATTTAAGTAAAACTTAATTTTGGTTGAGCAATCACTTTTTAAATAAAAACACATGTCATTTAAAAACAAAAAGCTTCTTAAAAAAGAAGCTTTTTTCGTGGACGATACTGGATTCGAACCAGTGACCCCTACCATGTCAAGGTAATACTCTAACCAACTGAGCTAATCGTCCGAGGTGAAGCAATATTAGAAAGTGGCTGTTAAAATGTCAAGGCTTTTTGCTGATCTGGATTTAGCCAATAGCGAAAACGACCAGTAAAGTACACTGGAGGCATCGAATCAATGCAAACGCCAGAGCGACACTCTATAAAGTATAAGTTCAAGTCGGCAGTCCAGGTCGAATCATCTTTTTGATCAAAGGTAACGAAGTTCGAGTCGCCGATGAGTGCTGCTTTGGGCCCAGAGTTATAAATAAAATAGGTGTATTCGGCCACGAGAGGATTTTTCCCTAATTTAGGCTCTCTCACCAGAAAAGAAACGCTTGACCCAGAAGCTTCTTTTTTGGTGACAGCCGAAATAAAATGTCTACCCGTTGCGGGGAGGGCAACATCGTCTGGGCCGTATTCTAGTTGATAAGAGTCTTGCCCGTTTAGCTTATACTTTAAAAATCCACCACCATCCACCTCCCAGCCCGAGTTTATGTTTTCACAGGCGATCAATAAAAGAGAGAATAAAAGCAAGCCATAACGCATCTTCTTAAAATAGAAATTATTTTTACAGCATGTTATCCCTAGCTAGAATGATTTCAACTACTCATGGCGATGTTTATCTTTGCGTTTTAAACGCCAAGTCTCATCGTAAAGAGATTGCTGAGATTTTATCTGGTGTATTGGGACAAAAAATTGAAGCTGAAACGATGCCTCTTGATGCTTTTGGGCGTCCGGATTTTTCGACTTACGGGTTAGACGTCAATTGGACGCACTCGAGAGGGATTTGCGTTTTAGCTTATTCTTTTGACGCCAAGGTGGGTGTGGAT
>DUVD01000061.1 GCA_012841225.1 Fibrobacter sp. | reverse complement strand
TTATTTGTCTCGATTTTCATCTTCAAGGGCTTTAAGTGCTTCTTCTGGAAAAATGGCGAAGTAGGCCTTTTTTTTGTCTTCAAAGAGCTGTAGCATTCGTTCTTGTTCAAACTGCTCGCGGTCGATGTTTTGCATAAAAAACTCGTCCCGTGCAAAATCTCTTGTAGTTAAGATGCTTTTCATTTCATCGGAATAATCTAAAGTGCTCCATAAAACGTAATAAGAGCCAATGGCGCCTTCACCAAAAATGTCAACATTTAAAATAATGGAGCTGTTTTTGGAGGAGTCTTGAATTTCAATCCGAGTTTCTTTTTTAGCGGGTGTAAAGAGATTTGCTTCTTGTGCTGAGAGAAAAGAAGAAAAAATAAAAACCACCGCAAACACCATTGGTGCGGCTCTGTTTTTTAAAAAAGAAGTGTTCTTTTTTTGCACAATTTGTTCCCGGTTAAGTGCGCTTTATTGTAAAGTCCTACTACTAATATAGTGTTTTTTGATTTCAAAAACTATGGGGCGAGGGGCATCCAAGGCTTTACTTCTGAAATGTTCAAAAGGGCGTGTTCTTTGGCACGTCTAATAGCGGCAGCGGCAATCATTGCTCCGTTATCGGTGCTTAAACTTCTATCGGGGAAGCAAAGCCTAATCTGTTGGCGTTCGCAGTAGGTTTCTAATCTTAGTCTTAAAAGCGAGTTGGCGCTTACTCCTCCGCCTACGACTAAGGTTTTCATATTTGTTTTTTTTAAGGCCCAGATTATTTTTGAAACTAAAATATCTACAATGGCTTCTTCTAAAGAAGCACAAATGTCATTGATGTTCTCTTGAATGAATTCGGGTGTGTGACTTTCGGCGTAGCGTAAAACAGATGTTTTTAAACCGCTAAATGAAAACTCACCATTATCTTGGTGCTTGAGTGCCCTAGGAAAGGCATGGAATTTTCGATTGCCACTTGCACCTAATTTGCCGACAATTGCTCCTGCTGGATAGGGTAGCCCTAATACCTTGCCGCACTTGTCAAAGGCTTCGCCTGCGGCGTCGTCTCGTGTTCGACCTAGTAGTGTGTATTTAAAACCGGGTTCTTCGAGAACTAGTTCGGTGTGTCCTCCCGATACGGTTAGGGTTAAAAAAGGAGGTTTTAGATCGGGGTGCGAGAGCCAAGCGGCGCTTAGATGACCCTCTAAGTGATTGACCCCGTAGGCGGTAATGCCTAAGTCTTTAGCGAGCCCTTTTGCAAAATTAGCGCCAACGAGTAAGGGCCCCATTAATCCAGGCCCGGCAGTAAAAGCAATTGCTCCAATGTCTTCTAAAGAAATGCCTGCCTCTTCTATGGCTTTTTGAACGATGACGGCTATTTTTTGAAGGTGTGCTCGTGCTGCAATTTCTGGAACGACGCCCCCATAAAGGCGGTGTTCTTCTATTTGACTGTAAAGAGGGTTGGATAATATTTTTAAAGGCTCATCTTGTAAAACAGCACAAGCTGTTTCATCGCAACTGGATTCAATGCCAAGCCATATCATGGAGTGTTTCCCTGCGTTGGGGAGGCATTTTCGGAGTTGATTTTTTTTAGGTAAAATTTTTCTGGGTTGATTCTAGTGCTTTGAACGGGTTTGAGTGTTCGCACTGTGGGGTTTAAGCTGTCTGTATCTTCAATGGCAAAACGGTTAAATTCGATAAATAACTCAATGTCTTTTTTTCTTAAACTGTCTAGTATTTTTTTGCCGCCTGTTATTTCTATGCTTGCAATGGGAGGTTCTAAGGCATAGTTCTTGCGGTTGTACATGCCAATGAGTTGAACTGGAATGCTGTCGATTTTAATCCTGGTTACGGGCTGGATTTCTAGTTGTAATTTGACTACTGAATCAACGGCTTCGATATTAGAGGGGATGTTTTTCAAATCTAAGGGTAAAGAAAAAGAGTCGCTTTCTCGAAGCTTTTGCAAGCGATCTTTAGCAGTTTGCACTTCAAAAATGCGCATTAAGGATTTTCTTGCCCCTCGTAAGGTGAGTTCACTTGGTTTTAGAGTTGGCTCTGCCATTAAGACAAATCCAGAGTCGAGCTCTATCTCTACGGCGAGCTTGATGGGCACGGTGTGAGATACTTTTGTATCAAACTCTAGTTCTATGAAGGAGAGGCCATTGGTGCCTATATAGTGAATATTTGGAAAACTAGGGGAGACAAAATTGTCTTTGGTGATTTCAAACCGTTGTAGTCCAAGAGGGATGGTGTGCAGGTCTAATGTAATGTAGGCCGCTTTTTTTCGAGAACTGCGCAGACGAATTAAATCAAAAGCACGGCCTTCGATCCGAATTTCAATGAACTCTGGAGGTTTTGTGACAGTAGCGATGTTTTCTGATAACCGCGAAAAAACGAGGGGGACTTCCAACGTTAGGGAGTAGTCTTTTAGTGAGATTGCGTAAAGCCATAAAGCAATTCCGCAAATAAAAGCAATGATCTTTAATCCAATATGTTTCATAAATAGCCAATTTGGTTTTTTGAAATTTAGTTATATTCGGAAAATGTTTAGTCAACTTGGGTACTTAATATCGGAATCTTTCCGTAGTTTACGGCAACACCGTACGGTTATCTTGCCGTCATTGGTCACTATTTTCCTTTGTTCGCTTTTGCTTGCGGCTAGTTTGGTTACACTTTTAGGCGTTTTTCGCCTGATTTCTGTAGAAAAATCATTATATACGGTTGAGGCATTCTTAACGGATTCGATCTCTGAAGACTCGATTGCTTTAATTCACCAAGACCTTTACAAAATAAAGTGGATCGACTCTATTGAATATATAAGCCCTGCAGCCGCTTTAGAAGACTTTAAGAAGCACTTTTCTGAAGAGATGCTTTCTTTAGCTTCAGAAAATCCACTGCCACCGTCCTTTAGGGTCACCTTGCACGATCGTTATAAAACTCCTTTTTATCTAAATTCTCTTTTGAATGAGCTTTCTAGAAATAGAGCATTTGATGCTGTACAGGCACCAATTGCTTGGGTGGAAAGATTATCTTCTTGGAAATTCTCTCTTTTGTTTTGGCCTTCTTGTATTAGTCTTTTATTACTTGTGACTCTTTCTTTAATCATAGGTAATTCAGTGCGCCTTTCTTTGTTTTCCAGAAAGCTTCTAGTAGAAAACATGAAGTACGCTGGCGGTAGCACCTTCTTTATCATGTTCCCCTTTGTTTTAGAGGGCTTAATCCAAGGGATTGTGGGAAGTTTGCTTTCTGTTTTGTTTTTTGTTTTTATTGTGAATTCAGTACAAGATGTTTTGCCTATTGTTGGTGTATACTTGAGCGGTTATGGGTGGATGCTTTCGCTGGTAATGCTACTCGTTACTTTTTTATCTGTTTATTTTAGTTGGCGCTCTGTTCGTCGATTTTTCTTAAGTGATAGTTCCGGAGGAACCTAAGAAACAATGAGATTTTTATTGCTCTTAGTATGCGCATTTTTGAGTATAGGATACACCGCCTCTTTAAAAACAGATGTTCAAATTCGAGAGCAGCGAAAGGCATTGAAAGAGTTAGAAAAAGACTTAGGAAAAAAACGAGAGCAGTTAATGCTTTTGGAAACCGAAGAAAAAAGTGTCTTTAATACCCTTTCTCTTTTAGACCAGAATTTAACCCAGACCCGTGAGTACGTTTCTATGCTTGCCTCTAATGAGGCCGCAGTAGAAGGGGCTGTTCGTCGTTTATCTCTTGAATTAGATTCGTTAGATGCCAAGACTTCAAAGCAACAGGCGGCTATGCAAAGGCGAATTAGAACGCTCTACATTCAAGGTCGCTACGGAGAAGGCGAGTCTCTCTATCGTTTGCTTAGAGAGAAAGAAAATCCAGAAAAACAATTGTACTTGGTGGGGAGGCTTCTTTTAGAAGACAAAATGCTAGTCAGCAGTTTGCAAGCCTCCTTAAAAGAACGCGCCGAAAAAAAAGCCCTCGAAGCCGAGCACTTAAAAGAATTGCGATTACTTCGTTCAAAAAAAGCCTCTGAAGAGAGTAAGTTGGTTTTTCAAATAGGGAATCAAAATGAAATGCTTTTTGCCTTAAAGCGAGATAAAAATCTTCAAAAAAAGGTTCTCCAAGAATTTGAAAGAAACCAGAAAACGATGATTGTTTTGATTAAACGCTTAGAGGAAAAACGAAAAAAAGAAGAAGCTGAAGCGAAACGAAAGGCTTTAGAAAAAAAGAAGAAAGCCAAGGGGCAAAAACTAGCATTGGCTGTTAAAAAGGAGCCTCCGCCAGTAGTGATTGAAAAGGTTGTTGGCCCTAAAACGATGCCTATGGAAGGTGCTGTAATCTCTAATTATGGATTTCAAGAACACACCGTACTTCATATTATGACTCGAAATTTAGGCATAGAGATTCGTGGTCGTCGTGGAGGTAAGGTCAAAGCTGCTGCTAAAGGGAAGGTCGTGATGGTTGCTGAAATTGATGGTCGAGGACCGTCCGTAATTATAGAGCATGATGGAGGGCTATATTCTGTATATGGTCATTTAAATTCTATTCGTGTTCAAGAGGGAAATTTGGTTCGAAATGGAGAGGAAATTGGCGAAGTGGGCAATATCGCTTCTTTGAATGGAATTAAATTGTATTTTCAAGTGAGTCAAGGAACACAAACTATAGACCCGTTAGAGTGGCTTAAAGAAAAATGATAGAATATGAATTAAATGGCCCACCCTCTCAACAGCGAACTCGAATTCGCTTAGCTGCCTCTATGAAGGAAAATAGATTTCCACAGGCAGTTTTGATAGAGGGGCTCCCCGGTATCGGGAAAAAGGCTTTAGCAATGGAACTCGCGAAGGCTCTTTCTTGTACAGGCGCTTTGCAACGCCCTTGTGGAGTTTGTTTTGGATGTAAAATGAGCTCTGATCCTGGTGCTGTCGAAAACTGGGTGATTCCTTTAGAAAGTAAAGAGGCTAAGGCGCGGAAATCATCTGACGTCCCCGAAGGGAGTGCCGCAAAAACGGTAGAAGAATTTACGCAAGTCTATCTAAAAAAAATAATAGAAAATCCGTACAGCATCGATTATTTATCGGCAGCATCGGAAATTTCTATTGATATAATTCGCTCGTTTACGGGACGATTTTCGCTAAAAAATGAGACGGTGCGCTGTGTTATTATTGCTGAGGCCGATCGCATGAACGAATCGGCTTCTAATGCTTTGCTTAAAACGCTAGAAGAGGTGCCTCCTAATACTTATTTTATTTTGACGACCTCTTCAAAAGAACATTTATTACAAACGATTCGGTCGAGATGCCTTTCAATTAATTTGCCTCCGCTTTCTTCGAAGGAAGTGCGTGAGAAGGTTAATGAAATGGCTGGGGTTTCTGTTTCTGATGATCTTTTAGGTTTGGCACAAGGTTCTGTTGGACGTGCTCTTTACTATGAACCTCGTGCTCAAGAATTGCAAGACTTAGCGCTTGAATTTTTAATTTCTTCTTTATCCGGAGATTATTCTTCTTTGTTTTTTAGTATGGACAAAGAAGATTTGAAAGACCCTTCGACGGCTAATTTATTTTTAGAAGTGCTTAGTTTTTTAATTGCAGATGTGATTCGTGGCATTTCTGGGGTGCCCCTTCGTTTACCAGAAACAACGCCAAAATTTAATGAGGCCTGTGCTACGCTGCCCGATTTAGAGGCTTTTACATTTGCACTGAACACAGTGCAAGACACTATATACCGTATTGCTGGTCGAAGAACGAGTTCTATAGTCTCCCTTCAGTCTTTAGCGATTAAATTATTCGATGGGTTTAGATAAGATGGATGAACTACTCGCCTCGACTATCGCTTCTGAAGTGAAAGTCCCGCATATCATTGCACGTTTTTTGGTGAAGAGAGGCTGCTCCTCCGTTGCAGAAGCTTACTCAATGCTTTATGGCGATAAAAATTGTG
>DUVD01000320.1 GCA_012841225.1 Fibrobacter sp. | reverse complement strand
TCATGGAGAGGAATATTTAGTTCTTGGGCTTTGGTGAGTTTGCTACCGGCATCGGCTCCAAAGAGAACCCAGCTTGTTTTTTTGCTCACAGAAGAGGATACTTTTCCACCGAATTCTTCGATCTTTTGACGAGCTTCGTTTCTTCCTAAAGTCGGTAAAGTGCCTGTGATGACTATGGTTTGGCCTTGAAATAGGTCTTTGATAGAACCCTTAAATTCTGTTGGTAAACCTAAAGACACGAGTTCTTGAATTTCAGCAATTTCATTTTCATTTCGTAGAAAAGAATACAGACTTTGTGCCATGCGTTCGCCGACATCGGGTACTTTTTTTAGGTCTTCGATCGACGCCTGTAATATGGCGTCCAAGGTTTTGAAGTGTCTTGCGATGTTTCGTGCGCTTGTTCTTCCTATAAAACGAATGCCTAAACCGTGTAAAAAATGTTCTAGACTATTTTCTTTGCTTTTCTTTATGGCAGAGATGACGTTATCGGCACTTTTGTCGGCCATGCGTTCTAACTGAAAAAGGTCTTCTTTTGTTAATCGATACAAGTCAGAAATGGATTTGACTTTTCCAGTAGACAATAACTGTGCTATTAGACTGGGTCCTAAGTTATCCATATTCATGGCTTCTCGACTGACATAGTGCTCTAGAAGACTTTGCTTCATGGCCGGGCAGTGCAAGTTTTCACAGCGAATCACAACTTCTTCTTCACTGTCACTTAGAGGGAAATCGCAGACGGGGCAGTTTTTAGGCTTTTCAATGGGCTTAACAGCGAGGGTGCGTTTTTGTTTTTCGACCTCGATTATTTTAGGGATAATTTCGCCTCCCTTTTCAATTAAAACAAAATCACCGATATGCAAATCGAGCCTTTTAATTTCATCAAAGTTGTGAAGGGTAGCGCGTTTTACCGTGGTGCCACCAAGCCATACCGGTTCTAAATTAGCAACGGGAGTCACTGCGCCCGTTCTGCCAACTTGAAACTCGACGGAGAGGATTTGTGTGGTAGCACGTTCTGCTTTGAATTTGTAGGCGATTGCCCAACGCGGGCTTTTAGCTGTGGTGCCGAGCTCTTCTTGTGCTCTTAATGAATTGACTTTAACGACCATACCATCGATATCGTAGGCGAGATGTTCTCGACCTACATACACTTGATTTGCTAACTGCATTACTTCTTCTAAATTAGTCGCTAACCAGTATTCATTTGCACAAAAACCAAGAGATTTTAAACGGTCTAAGTTTTCGGAATGTTTTTGAGACTCGGTGGAATGAACGATGATATAAGCGATAAACCGTAATGGCCTCGCAGCGCAATCTTTAGGGTCTTTTAGTTTGAGACTACCAGCAACAGTATTTCTAGGGTTTTGAAATGTTTTTTTCTTCTCGAGCTGCAAGCGTTCGTTTAGTGCGAGAAAGGCTTCTCGCTCCATGTAAACTTCACCCCTAACTTCAAAAGTACCTTTAGGAGCATTTTCCAAGAATTTAGGAATATCGCTAATGGTTAGGGCATTTAAGGAAACTTC
>DUVD01000060.1 GCA_012841225.1 Fibrobacter sp. | reverse complement strand
CGCTTCTTGCCCTATTTGTGAACCTGGCTAACAATTACCACAAAGCCGTTTTTGAAGCCACCCCCGAATACCGTTATTATACGGCCTTCCAAAGTGTGCGAGCAAATGTTACCGAGGGCTATTACAACCATAACGCCGTATACGAAGACCTAGAAGAAATGGGCTTTTCTGGAAAGGACTTTGCCTTATTTAAAGAATGGGTACTTTACGACACCGAGGTGTTTTCTATAGAGCGCATGAAGCCCGTAATGGAGCGCATTCGCACTCATGCCATTACTACAGACAAACGAACAATCCCAAACTCATTGCTCGCTGCCCTTTCTAATTCTTTAACTAGGCCTGTTTTTTGGGCGTGGGTGTTGCTATGCGCTTTTGTGTTATGGAAAAACCCTAAGCAAAAATGGGTGCCGGTGGCGAGCTTTTTTATAGTGAGTGGGTTAATCGCTTATTTGATTACACTCTCTCGCTTAGTGTACCGGGTAGAAAGCGGCTACTGGTTTTATGCCACCGCCATGATGATTCCCTTTTTAAAAAACATACCGCCACCGCCTAAAAAAATTAGCATCGCCTTGGCCTTTATTTTAATAGTAGGTATGGCGTTTTACTTTGCCAAAGAAGACATCACCATCATCCGTTCGCCAACAAGCGGTAACCGTAAATTTGTAAGCGGAGATATCGACTTTACCGACTACGCCGCTGTTTACTCCAAAATAGAAAGCGAACCAGAACACTTTTTTTTAATGAATATGAATTCTTATATGCGGCTCGCGGTGCATAGGCAAGCGCCCTATTACGCCATGCCCGTGGGGAGCCTAAAAAACATAGCGAGCTTTGGCTACTGGACTCCTTACTTACCAGCCGTACAAAAAAACCTCGCCGATTTTGGCATAAAAAATCCCATGCGAGAGGTAGTCGCTAAGGGTGTTTATGTCATAAACCAAGGCAATTTAGCCCCTTATTTACAAAGGCACCACTACGATAGCGTCGCAGTAGATACCGCTTGCGTTATAGGCGAGCTCGTGTTTTATAAATACCGAGTGGTTTTGCCGGAGGCCAAATGAAAAACCTTTTTCAATACATTATAGCGGCTATTTTAGTGACCATCTCGCTCTACCTCATCTCCTTTGAAAAAGGCCAAGACCTAATTCGCGGCCTAGTGGGCTTAGAGGCCCTAGTGCTCTTGCTTTTCTGGCGTCACTTTTACCCCGCAAAAGCATGGTGGCAAAAAATAGGCCTCGTTGTGAGTTCTTTATTGCTTGTGGCTTTGGTGGCACTCGATTGGCACAACCTAGTGGCCTTAAAAGGTGAGGGGCTTTGGTCTTATTTAGTGATCCCTTTGACAGCCGCCTCTTTAGCTCTTTTTTTAGTGAAGGCCGCGCGCCCCGTGCCCTCTATTAATGCCATCGTCTTTCTATTTTTTATTTTGATACTCCACCTTATAGGCATGCGTTTTTATGCCGCCCAACCCCTACTCGTTTTCCCTACTTTTAACTACATCGGAAAATCTCACTACACTGAGTCATTTAACCGCGACTCGCTCACCGCTGAATGGCGCTCTAGCTATAAAGTAGTAGACACCACAACCATTACCACCACTTATTTAGACACCGCCAGAATCAACATCATTATACTAGTGGAGTCTTGGGGAGTGCCTCTAAATAAAGCGCTACTAGATAGCCAAATAAAGTACTTTGACTCGAGCCTAACGGACAAGGGCGTGCACCGACGCCTTTACTCGCGCACCCGTACCGCTGAGCGCGAAGACCTTGCCCAATCCTTTAGCATAAACCCAAAAACTAAAATCAAAGACACCCTGTGGATACCTGCAAAATGGCGACGCGGCATAGGCACCTATTACTTTACCAGCGACTCGCTCGGCTTTATGGACCGCGCTTCTTATATAAAGACGATGGGTTTTGAACACATTCACTTTGGCAAGCCAAACGAAAGCGATAGCGCCGTAGCCCTTCAAATTGATTCGCTTTTATCCATAGCAGAAGGCCCTATTTTAATAGCCTGGAGCACCCGAGAAGGTAGGCAAAACGGTAATTACCAAGCGAGCATTAATAAAAACCTAAAGGCAATAGCCACATTAGCGTGCAAGTATCCCCAAGCGCGCTTTATAGTACAAGGCGATCACGAGCCTTTACTTCATAAAAAGAACATTGTAAATGCTTTTTATAGGCGTTTTGTACCCTATATGATACTGAACTAAAAAAACATTAAAAAATAGACCCAGTTACACAAAATAAAAAAAGAAAAAGCTTACGTTTCATCAATTTTTTATCTATAATCTTAGACATCAATTAAAGCAAACGCTGTTTTTTTGTTGAAAATGCGGGTTTTGTCGTCAACATGACAGTCATGACAAATAAATGACAAATAAATGACAAATGTATTGCTTTTCTAAAACAAATAGAGTAAGTTTATTGAAGTAGGGCATTTGCCCGCAAAATGTATAACAAACAACAGGAGAACACACATGAATAAGAAAGGTTTTACACTCATTGAGCTGATGGTCGTTGTCGTGATTATCGGTATCCTAGCTGCAGT
>DUVD01000319.1 GCA_012841225.1 Fibrobacter sp. | reverse complement strand
TTTTGAATTTCTAGTTCTGCTGATTCTGTATTTCTTTTTTCGATGTCTACTAAAAGAAGATCTCTTTCGGTGTCGGTCCTTTGCCAGCGCGAGCGTAAACCATTTGCTTTATTTAAAGCTTGAATGCGCTTTTCGGCAAGTTCCTGTGAAGTTTTTCGGGAGTCATCGTAGGCATTGCGATGCACTTGCAGAATTTCGCGTTCTTGCTCTAAGAGCCTCACCTGCTCGTCCATTTCGAAGTCCGAACCTAAATGAGCTGTTTTTTCTTCTAAAGTTTCTTTTTCTGTGCGAAGGGTAGTTTGCTTTTCACGAGATTCATCGATTTCACGACGGTACTTTGCAGCTGAGTCTTCGAGAGTCAGCGCCGTTTCTCTAAAGCGCATCACCTCATTATTCATATTATTAAGCGATAATTCTTCGCGCTGTACCCCTTGTTCAAGCTCGCGTAAATTATTCTCATCTTCGCTAATGGCGAGGCGTTTTTCGTCAATTTGCGTTTTAAGGGTGGTCAAACGAGTCTTTGCACCTTCTAAATCGTGCTCGACACGTTTTCTAGAAGAATCTAAAATTGAAACGCTTTTTTTATTGTCTTCGTACTTATCTAAAGAAACGCACAAATCGAGTTCGCGTAAACGATTGCGTAAATTCATCCATTCCCGAGTTTTCTCGGCTTGTTTTTCGTATTGACGAACACTACGGCGCGTGCTATTGAGGTTATCTTCGACGCGAGCCATATCAACCTGCACTCGTTCCAATTGACGAAGAGTCTCTTTTCTTTGTTGCTTATACTTGCTAACGCCTGCTGCTTCTTCGAAAAGAGCGCGACGGTCTTCTGCTTTATCGGACAAAACCGCATTGATCATGCGCTCATCCATTTGAGAATAAGTGCCCGTTCCTAAGCCAGAATCAAAAAAGAGATTTTGAATGTCTTTTAAACGACACTCTTGATTGTTAATTAAATACTCACTCGTCCCGTTGCGGTGAGCACGGCGAGTTACCATGATTTCTGAATATGGAAGAGGAAGGTCGCCTTGGTCGTTATTGATCACAAGGGAGACTTCTGCAAGGCTCATAGCCGCGCGTTCTTCTGTGCCCGAAAAAATAACATCTTGCATTTTGCCCATGCGCAAAATAGTGGCCTTTTGCTCACCGAGAACCCAACGAACAGCATCGACAATATTGGACTTACCGCAACCATTAGGGCCGACCACGGCAGTAAGACCATTACCTGGAAAGGTAATCTCTGTCCTTTGAGCAAAAGACTTAAAGCCAAATATTTTTAATTTTGATATACGCACAGGCAACCAATAATAAAATTTTACAAGCAATTACTTTTGCTTAAACGTCCAAAAACCGCTTTTTTCGGAGATCTGAGCGAAAATGCTGCCCCCTTCTAAACTCACTGATTCAAAAACATGACTTAAAGTGTCTAGTTCACCATTTTTAAGGTAAAGAACATTCAGATTAAAAGACCCAACCCAGTCTGAAGAAACTACAGAAGAGCGCTCTCCTGGTAGCAAAGTTTCTTTGATCCATTGCTTTTGCATAGATGAATCCAAAGACACTACATTAAGACTGAGAATCGTATGAGGCGTTTTATTCTCAATTTGGAGCCGCACTTCATTTTCGATAATCCAATGAGAAAGGCAACCCGACAACAACAAAGTAGCTATGATGAATAAAAGAACGCGTTTCATTTATTTGCCTCTCCCTGGCCTTTAGGTGCCACTGTTTTTTGAGGCTCGTAATCCATAAAAAGAGCCTTAGCCGCATTCAAACCAAAAAATTGATTTCGGATAGAAGAAATGGAAAAGCGTATCTCCACCATAAAAGTACCGTGACTGCCAAAAAAATTTTCGACATCGGAAGCACTGTTATAAGCAAGGCGAACAAAGGGGATTTCAATGCCACCACCAAAAATAAAATCACCACCTTCTTTGCGGAACATGGTCGCTTCCAAAGCAAATAACCTTGAAGGGCTTGGGTAAAGCCTTAATGCCGCGGTGTAAAAGCCACGATCGGGTAGAAGAAAACTAACATTGCTGTACAACATCTGTTTATAAAGATTTTGTTCCCAAGAGACCTTTATAGAGTCTCGCTCCACTCCATTAAAAAGTGAAATATCAAAATTGGGGAAGTAGGTTTTTAAACCAGTGGAATCACCCCCAAGAAGCTGCTTTGATTCTAAGTCAAGTGAGATGCGAATATGACGCCAATCCTTTTTATGAAAAGAAGTTTGAATAGCTGTTTTTCCAAAATAGGCGTGGCCCCAATAGTAGAGCGAATCGGATTCATCGGGATATATAAAAGCAGCTCTTTCGAGATTATGGTATTGGATACCCGCTGCCGCACCCAAACGATACTTTGGATAAGAAATGGCTAAGCCGGCAGTTTGTATACTTCTAACAAAAGAAAACCTCTCATAAGCCGGAAAGAGCAAGAAGTCTTTTGAGTCCCAGCCGTGGCGTTCAATAAACCAAAGGGCACCGAGGTCGATCCCCTTTTCTTTAAACGCAGGGGCAGCAAAAAAAAGTTCGAGATGATGCCTAAAAGCAAATCCATCGTGAACACCAAAAGGTGATTTAAGAGGCAACTGGTTGGAAAGAGGCAAGTAATGAATGCCAAAGCCAATGTAAGCCTGGACATCAGGGCGAAAAGCCTGGTGGACCTCTTGGAGTTGCCTGTCGCGAGTAATCCCAGGCGCGCTGTATATCGCGTCGATAGAGATAGGCTCAGCAACACTCCATGCAGCAGCTAAAAGTAAGGCGATTACAGCAATTTGTCTTTTAAAAATCATATAGGAAATATAATCTATTCAAAAAAAGACGCATCAAAAACATTTGAATCTAAAGCAAAATGAGGAACTAAAATTGGAAATATAAAAAAGGATTGTAACTCTGAGTAAAAAGTACCATACAAGCAAAAATAAACAGCAATAAAACAAGAACTAAACGTAAGGGAGTTTGCTTTTGGCACCAGTCAAAAGCGCGCCAAGGAGAAACGGCGTAAAACAATGCCACAATCATAAAAAAGACGTTTAAGGGCGTAAACACCTGCGCCGAAAGCAAAGGGCTTGCTGCTGAAACAGGTGCTAACCCGAGCATCGACTTCCACATCACAAGGGCTTCGCCAATCGAGTCGGCTCTAAATAAAATCCAACCGAACAAAACGATAATTTGAGTGAGCATCACCTGAAATACAAATGGGAGGCGTTTATATAGCGACTTTTTCCCGTTGACGCGTTCAAGAATCATGAAAAAAGCGTGGTACAAGCCCCAAACAATAAATGTCCAATTAGCCCCATGCCAAAAACCGCTCAAAAACATGACCAAAAATAGGTTGAAATAAAGCCGTGCTTTACCAACTCGATTACCACCCAAGGATATATAAAGGTAATCCCTAAGCCAGGTCGTTAAAGAAATATGCCAGCGCGTCCAAAACTCCGTAATACTCGCCGAACGATAAGGCCCGTTAAAGTTGCGTGGAAAGTGAAACCCTATCATTAGACCAAGGCCCACCGCCATATCCGAGTAGGCCGAAAAATCGAAGTAAATCTGAAACATGTAAGCGACACTACCCCACCAGGCATTGAGAACGCTAGGGGAATCTGCAGCAAAAACGCGGTCTGCAATAATCCCAACTTGATTGGCAATTAATATTTTTTTTGCAAAACCAAGGCAGAAAAAAGAAACCCCCTTAAGGAATAAGTCTAAAGTATGCCTTCTCGAAACGAGTTCCGTAGCGACCGTGTTATAACG
>DUVD01000318.1 GCA_012841225.1 Fibrobacter sp. | reverse complement strand
TTTTCTGCTATGGCGTTTGTTGCTAAGGCCCAGTCGTGAGCAAACGCGTCTTTTTCTATTGGGAAATATAACTCAGCCGCCTTCCTGCTTATCATTTGGGAAGCCCCCTGATAAAGGTTAAAAGCATAGCATTGATAAACTAATCGGTTTACTTGTGAATTAAGAGTTTTTGCTTGATGTTTTGTGGGAGAAAGTACATTTAACAGATCGCCGTTTTCTAAACACCTTACAGTTGCCCCGCCACATACAAGATTTTCACCGATATGGTTTATAAGTGTATCTAGGTGGTTCGGAAGCCAAATGTCATCTTGATCGCTGAATGCAATAAATTCGCCTTTACAAAGAGAAACGGCCTTGTTAAAGTTTTTTCTGTATCCCAAGTTTTTCTCGTTTTCGTATATACGAAACCGAGAGTCTTTGATTGCATACTCGGCTAGAATTTTAGGCGTAGAATCTCTTGAACAATCATCACAAACTACAATTTCAAAATCGGTTCTTGTTTGCGTTAAGATAGAATCCAATTGTTCTCTAAGGTACATTTCACCGTTATAAGTAGTCATCGCTATAGAAATCATTGGAACAATATATATTTATATTCTATATTTTTTTTTATGATACCAAAAAAGATTCATTACATTTGGCTTTCTAACGATCCTTTGCCACCTCTGCAAAAACTCTGCATTGAGAGTTGGAAGCGTCATTGTCCAGACTATGAAATCGTCCACTGGGACATGGAAAATGCAAAAATATAATTGACGAGGTTCCATTTGTCTCTGAGGCAGTGAGCTTATCAAAGTGGGCGTTCGCAAGCGACTATATTCGGCTTTATGCAGTTTATAAAGAAGGTGGAATTTATCTTGATAGTGACGTCTATTTGTATCAGAGTTTTGATGAGTTTTTAGATAACGGGTATTTCACGAATATTGAATTTACATCGCACTTTAATAAAAATAAATCATGGCAAATGCTAAATGATGACGGTACAAAAAAAGACAAGAACAAAATCGCTTTGCCTGGTCTTGCTTTTCAGGCGGCAATTTTTGGTGCAGAATCAAAACACCCTTTTTTATCAAGTTGTATGAAGTATTATGAAAACGAAAAATTCATTTTGCCGAACGGGAGTTTAAGTATAGAGAACATTGCGCCCTTCGTTTATGCCCACACAGCGCAGAAATTTGGTTTTGTATACAAAGACAAACTTCAAAAACTTGAAAATGAAATGGTTATTTATTCAAGCAAGGTCTTTTTGCCAAGTTGCAATAAATCAGATTTTAAGCCTTATGCTATTCATATAACCAATGGGAGTTGGAGGCCATTCTTTCAAAAATTAATTCGCTTTATAAAAGGCCTGTCTATCATGAGCACAATGGAAGAACGTTTGAATGAGTACGAAAAAAAGGTTCCTATTACCCTTATAGACAAATAATGATACCCGATTTGCTCCTCGAGTCTATTTCAAAAATTTTCTAAACTGTTATAAAAAATGGGAAGAGAGGGTTT
>DUVD01000317.1 GCA_012841225.1 Fibrobacter sp. | reverse complement strand
GAGAAATCGAAATTACTACTATTTAAACGAAGCGTAAAAACAGTAGAGTCGTAAAGAGGGTAACTCCAATCTGGAACTAAAGAATCCAAAGCAATAGAACTATTGTACTTCCAAGTATTAGGGTTTTCGGCGCCTAAAGAGGGCGGCGATATTAACCCTACATCGACAGTCTTTTCGGAGAATACTTCGGTAAGGTCTTCGGCAAGGAGGGGAGTCTCTGCGCTTACAATGGAGCGTATAAGATGGATGCCAGAAGGTAGGCTATCAAACTCAAAGTAGCCAAGAGAGTCTGTGGCTGCAACATAATCTAAACCATAAACTTGAACCCAAGCTCTAGATGCCCCTTTGGCTAAAGGAATTCGACCTTTGAGGACTCCTGTTGGTTTCGCTACAATTACTTGCGTCCATTTAACTCGAGACGTGTCCAATCGATTTAGTTTGTATATCGCTTTTAGGTTATCTCTGCGTGCTTCAATGACGTAAGCCCCTGCGGGAAGCCCTTGGACTAGCAAGTGCCCATTAGAATCAGTGTCTAAATTTCTAGTGCTTAAAGAACTATCCGCTTCTATTGCAGTGGTGTCAGCCACAAACCAAGAAGGTCGAATTAAGACTTGTGCATAAGCCAAAGGCGCACCGTCAAAATCGTTGATTTGCAGTGCAATTGAGTTTTCAGTTTCTAAAGAATTGCCACCACTAGTAGGGGGTTCTGTACAAGAAACCAGAAAAAAGACTAATCCTATAAGAAATAGCCAATGAGAAGAGATGTGGAAACTATTTAATTTCATAACACCTCGCTAGATTTAGCTACGGGATAAAATGCCATTGATAAATGCATAACCCTATCGGGAGACGAAGCCTCGTCAACACGTTTTTGGACGAGTCGTCTAAATTCTTGAAGCATTTCGCGAAGGTCTTCAAATCCAACAGCGTCTACAGCAACGGTTAGTGTTGAAATATCTCGTTCTGGAACAGGGCAGGACTCTAATGCTTTTTCGGCGAGTTGTAAGACTTGCTTTTGAAAACCACGTACTGCCTTTGCTTTTTCTGGGCCACTTACAGTAAGATGCGTGTTGTTAATTTTTAACCGTCCTGAAGCTAAATTACTAACAAAACCCAAGTTTTTTAAAATGTCAATAGCCTCTTGGGCTTGCCCTTCGGTAATGGGTGGGTAAATATTTTGAGCGATTATTTTAGGATTTGCGAGGCCACCAGAGATTTCTAAATAGGCCCTGACAGCTGGAATCCACCATTCGCTTAAAAAACGGAGTTCAGAATCATTAATGCGTTTACGTTCCACATCGCGTAAAGCAAGGGCTTTTTCTGTTAATGTGTTTCGTTTATCTTGATTTTTTGTTTGTGAGCATGCTATTAAAATGTCAAAATATTCTGCCACTCTTCCGGATAATCCTAGCATTTCTTTAGCAGAAGGGATCGCATGGGTGGGCAGGTGTTGTTTTTTTTGAAGTATTCGATATAAGTAACTTGAATCTAGATCTAGCTTTGACCCCATCATTCTATAAGAATAAAGAGGCATTTTCTCTTTACGCCTTTTGTAGTAATTTAATAAAAAATCACGATAGTCTGCAATGTCTAAAAAATTTACCATATAACTCTAAAATACACAAAAATACTATAAAAAGCTGATATTAAAATGGGTTGGGCATTGACGATTTGTCCATGACCCAAGCTGTAAAACAGACGATTTAAAATAAAATTATCATATGTTTATTTAAGAATCGTAATTAAACTTTAATGAACCTTGTTTTGTTGGGTAAAAAATGAAAAAACTTATTATTCTTTTGACTTTTTTAACAGTTTTGGTAACTAGTGCAGAAACGGTTACTGTCAATTTAGGTTCAGAAAAACAAACCATTCGTGGTTTTGGCGGTATGACTCACCGCGTCTGGACTGGTTATGATTTGAGCAATTCAGATCGCGATAAGGCTTTTGGCAATGGTCCACAACAAATGGGGATGACTGTTTTGCGTGTGTGGATATCGGACAACGAAAGCCAATGGTCACTTGAATTACCAAGTGCTAAAGATGTTATCGCTCGTGGCGGAATAGTTTATGCTTCTCCATGGAACCCACCTGCGTCTCTTCGTACCCCTTACACATTGGTACGCTGGGGTACTAGTTATAACACTCATAAAGTTTCTGCTTCTAATTACGCTGCTTATGCTGCTCATTTAAATAAGTTTGCTAAGTACATGAAAGATAATGGGGCTCCTTTATATGCTATTTCATTTCAGAATGAGCCCGATTGGTGCGATTCTTGGACTTGTTGGGACCCTGGTGAAATCTATCAATTCACCAAAAATCATGCCGCTACTCTTCGCATGCATGGCACCAAAGTCATTACAGCGGAGTCGTTTTCTTACGCCAAAAATATTTACGATCAGGTCATAAACGATGCCTCTGCGTTAGCCAATATCGATATTATAGGCGCTCATTTTTACGGCAGTACTGCCGCTTCAGCAAATTCCTTTTTTCAGTACCCTCTTGCCGATCAAAAAGCCAAAAACAAAGAACGCTGGATGACAGAGCATTACACCGATTCTAAAGGGGATGCTAACATGTGGAGAGGATACATCATCACAGGTGACCAAGATCAAAAACCCACTTACGATACCGTTCGAGCTTTAGACGTAGCTTATGAAATTCACCGTGGCCTTGTTGAGGGTAATTTTAATCAATACACTTGGTGGTATATTCGTCGCGATTATGGCTTAATTAAGCATTCTGGAGCAGGGGCGGGAGACATCACTAAGCGTGGTTATTGCATGGCCCAGTACTCTAAGTTTATACGCCCCGGGTTTGTTCGAGTAGACGCTACTAAAAATCCAGATCCACAGGTTTACGTTTCGGCTTATAAAAAAGCGGATAGTGTTGTGATAGTGGTCATTAACCGCGACCGCAACGCAGAAAAAAATATTTCTTTCTCAGTTCCAGAAGGAAAGGCTATTTCATCTTGGCAAAGGTTCACCACATCTGAAACCAAAAGTTTGAAATCAGATGGCCCAGTCTCTGCCACCAATGGAAGCTTCTCTTTATCCTTAGACAAAGAAAGTGTGACTACGATAGTGGGTACTGGAGCTGCACCTGTAGCGCCAGAAGCAAGGGCGCCATATTTGGGCTCTCCTGCAGTATTCCCTGGCAAAATAGAGGCTGAAAACTACGATTTAGGTGGCGCAGGCGTTGCTTATTACGATGAAGACGCAGAAAATAAAGGGGGGGTGTATAGGACCGATGGAGTGGACATCACAGGAGACGCGCAAACGGGTTATCAAGTTGGTTGGACTGTCACAGGAGAGTGGCTTGAATACACCGTTGATGTGACAGTAGCACAACGTTATCAATGGGATGCTCGAGTTGCCTCTGGCGGCGATAATGCCTCCTTCCGACTCCTTTTAGATGGTGTTGACATTACCGGTTTAGCTGAAGTTCCTAATACAGGTAGTTGGGAAACCTTTACCTCTATTAAGGGCAATACGCCTCTTCTTTCTAAAGGCAAGCACATTTTACGTCTTTTAGTAGAAGGTTCTTATTTCAACATCGATTGGATAGAATTTAAAGAAGAGTCCACCAATATTCAGTTTACTTCTTCGCCTAATTTGCTGTCGCAGTCTTATGAAGTCTATGATCTTCAAGGTAAACGTTTAGGGATTATAGCGAGCGAGTTTCATTCATTAGAGTCGAGCATTAAGAATCAATTTCATCGCTCCGGCTTATTCCTTGTTAAGCAGGGCAGCTCCATTCATAAAGTGCTTGTGAAACAATAATTTTTAGTTCAGATCCCTACCTACAAAAAAATCGATCGAATTATTTCGATCGATTTTTTAATTTTATATTAATTACAAAAAGATTACCTCACAAAATGAGTAGGACTATTTCTTTTAACCGGCTCTATTTTCTCTTTAGGGTAACCGAGCGCTGCTATGCCAGATAAGGTATGGTCCTCAGGTATTTCAAAAGAATTTAAAATAGGTCTTATTTTTTCGTGATCACAAATGTCTTTTAGCTGGTTAATCCACACAGAACCAATCCCTAGGGCATGAGACGCCAAAAAAATATTTTGTAGGGCACAGGCGTTGTCTTCTTGACCCCAGCGGCTCTCTTTTAAGTTAGAGGGGATAATCAAAGCAGTAGGCTTATAAAAGGTGTAATTCTCTCTAGAGAGCACTTCGCCAACGGCTGCAGCTAGCTTTTGAATTTGAGTCGAATTAGTCACCACAGTAAATTTCCAGGTGCGGCGACCCATGCCACTTGGGGCTTCTAGGCCTGCACTTACAATAAGCTCAAGGTCTTTTTCTGAAATCGGAGTTTCGTTAAAGCTTCGAACACTGCGTCGAGTTAAAATGAGATTAATTAGGTTGTTCATAAAATCTCCCTGATTTATTCTGATTAAGTATACCAAAAATAGACATCGTTACGTACAAATTAAAGTAGTGGTTCATAAAGAACAATTGTTAATAGTAAAAAAAAACACCGTCATTTTAATGGCGGTGTTTTTAATTTCAAAAAAAATTAACGAGAGTAGAATTCCACTACGAGCTGCTCTATGAGCTTCACAGGAATTTGTTCGCGTAATGGTAAGCTAACAAGAGTACCTTCCATTTTTTTCTTATCAATAGAGAGGTATTCTGGAGCTTCTGGTGCATTTTCTAAGGACTCGTTGATTTGTACGTGGTTCTTAGAACGTTCGCGTAGTGTAATGACCTCACCGGCCTTAACTTGACGGCTTGGAGAAAAAGAACGAGCGCCATTAACAGCAAAGTGACCATGGGCAACGTATTGACGGGCAGCGAAAATGGTGCGAGCAAAACCCATACGATAAATAAGAGCGTCTAAGCGTGTTTCCAAGAGCATCATTAAGTTATCACCAGAAGAACCCGAGCGGCGGTTTGCTTCATTGTATGTTTTTTCCATCTGTGCTTCGGAAATGTTATAAGTAAAGCGAAGGCGTTGTTTTTCAACGAGCTGTTGCTTGTAAACAGAAGCAGATTTTTTACGACCTAGGCCATGCTGTCCAGGAGGAAAATTACGACGATCGAGAATTTTTTGAGTTTTTTGAGTAGGAGCGAGACTGAGCGCACGCGCTACTTTGGCTTTAGGACCACGAAATGATGACATATATACCTCGTAAGGAAGCTCATTGGTGAATTTGATTTTATTGGCTGAGCTTAGCGCAATAAAACAATAAAACCCAATTATAGTAAATAACTGGGCTTTTTAAAGAGTTTATCCATTATTTAATGTAAATAGTGAGAGTATCCCTCATTCTTGGGTCGGCAAGGCTTTCTGCAATTAGAGAGGCTATGTCTCCAGGCTCTCCAAGTGCTACGACTAGGTTTGTCGTCATAAGCTGGTCTCCTGTGCATTGCGTGCCAGCATAAACTTGAGTACCAAGTATGGCTAAATCTTCGCAAGGGACGTACCAAAGCACATTTTTACTGGCTGTATTTGGATTAGTCGTAAACGAAATATCTTGAAACCTAAGCGTGTCATTTTTATTTAGTGTTTTATTTTCGATTACGCTCGAGATCGCTTCATCGTAAAAGTGCAATTCGGAGAGTAAGCCGGGCTGTTGAATAAAAGTTTTAAGGGTCAAAATCTGACTAGCATCTGAGGGAGGGGAGTTTAACCTTAAGTAATGAAGGTAATAAGGGCCATCTTGAGTAGCGACAAACTTGTAATTTGCCATACTAATATTTTGAAGGGATTTGCCTTTCGAGTCCATAACTTCTAATGTAGCTGGGTAAGCTGGGCCAGTGTAATACCCTTCAATGTTATGAAATATCAAGAGGGTATCATTTTTTTTCATGTCGCCTAGCCAAATGTACTGTTCTTGTCTTAGGTAATACTTGGCGAGATCATTGCGAGGGCGAACAATAGTTAAAGTGTCTCCAGGGCGGCTCACAGAATCTGGTTTTGCTAAAAACTCGCCTTTGCCAAGAGCTCTTGAATTGGTAATCAGTTCAAAAAAAGCATAAGGTCCAGTTAAGTAGTTTTGCACAGAGAGAGGATCGATTCCTATTTGAAAAGTCGTTTTAGATTGAGGTAAAAGCAGCTTGTCGATTTCGCTTGCTTTGTTAACAAGAGTGTCTGAGTTCTCCATTAAAAAGAACTCATCAATCCAAGTGCCAGAAACATCGATATTTAAACTGATGCCGGTATTTGCATCGATAGACACGTTTAAGTGGCGCGCCCCTTCCCCGATCAGAAAAAGACCTCGAAGTGTATCGTTTGTAGTGAATGATACAACAGAAGAATCGCCAATGTAAGAGTAAAAACCCTCTTTAATTTGGGTATGAATTCTTAAATGCGCCCCTTCTTTAAGCTGGCCTTTTAATTCAAGGTAGTAGAACCCTTTTTGAACACAGACAAATTCATTAGAATCAAGCTCGCTACCGCTGCCGGGTTTCATGTAACTGTATGCGTTGTTGCCTTTTGAATCCGTTGTTGGAAAAACAGTTTTGACTAATGTTCCTTGTTCTTCATAAATCCGGATGGTGTCATTCTCTATGCCCGTCGTGGCAGCCGCTATCTTAATGAGAGAGCCTGATTTGAGGTCGCCTAAGTAATAAAGGACTCTGCTTGAATCCGTGTCAAAATAAAAATTCGCCACTATATTAGACTCGAGTGTGTCTTGATAAGTAACATCTAAGCGGTTGCTATATATGCTCGAGCTCGATGCCGATTCTGAGGAAGACGAGGATTCTTCTGGCTTATTGGGCTTGCTATCGCACGCATTAAACAAGTTTACGACCGCTACTAGTAGGGTCATTTTTAATAAAAGAGTAGTGAAATTAAGCTTCATAATAAATATTTAATCCTCTTACTAATTTAATATATAAAAGGCTTGTTGGGTGCTAAATGCTTCGCCAATCACCTTCAAAATGTACTTCCCTGTGGGAAGAGATAATGCTTTAAAGTCAAAGTTGAGCTTTTTTTCACTTTCCATCTCTTTTTCGGCTATAATCATCATGCGTTTACCAAATTCGTTATAGACTTCAATTTGAACGAATTGAGGGTAGCCAATCACCAAACTGAAAGAGGTTTTTAGCGTATAGATATCCACTTCTATTTTACTCAGCTGGTAACCGCCCTGCATGGCGTCGCCTCCTGCTGTTTTAGTGCTGTCAAAATAGCTTATATAAAGGTTTGGTGCTAAGCTCAGTCCGTTCTTTTTAGAATAAACTTCATACTCCATTTTAGACGCCTCTGTGGCAGTTAAAATTAAGGTGTAAAGCCCTGAAGGGTGTTTTCTTTTAAAGAATTGGGTAAAACTAGGTGACCTTAAAAAATTAGGTAGTAATGCTTTAGAATCAATGGTAATCACCCCAAGGTAATCAGCAAAGCGCGTATCAACGCCACCGCCAATACCTTTAGTAATATTAAAACGCCCGCCACCTTCATCTAAATTGGCCGGGGCATTAGTCCAAGTCAACTCACTGTTCTTCCAATCGGGTCCTAGTTTATCGTCTCCAAAATTAAAGTCCTTGCCAAGTTCTTTTAATCCAAAAACATTCCATTGAATGGGGTTAGGGAATTTACTAGATCCCTTTACATTTAGTTGAAGAGCGGCATCGGATAAAGGCCCTGAAATCGCGGAGAGATCAAATTTCAGGTAGATTTTGGCGCTACCTTTTTTTGCATATTGAATGCGGAGTAAGGAGTCTTTGCTTTG
>DUVD01000316.1 GCA_012841225.1 Fibrobacter sp. | reverse complement strand
GATTTTCCTTTTATTGAATTACTCCTCACCCATTTAATAATGATTTATAATTGCTACTTTGTTGTAAAAGTATTTTAATAAAGAGGCTCTTTTATGATCACAAACTCCCGAACGCATACAAAGATTGTGGCCACAGTAGGCCCGACTTCTTCGGACAAAGTGATTATGGCTAAGATGATTGAAGAGGGAGTGAATGTTTTTCGATTAAATTTTTCACATTCTAACAGAGAAGAACATCTTAAGGTTATCAACATCATCAAAGAGTTGAATAACGAGCTTGGCTCGCATGTCTCGATACTGGCAGACTTGCAAGGCCCCAAGTTGCGAATTGGCGAAGTGGAAAACAACCTTTTAATGCTAGAAGTGGGCGATGACGTTACTTTTGTAACTGAGAAAGGCATTGGCACCAAAGACCGCCTATACATCACTTACGCCGATTTTCCTAAAGATGTGCAAGCCGGTGAGTTTGTGCTTATCGATGACGGTAAAATTAAATTAGAAGTGATTCAAACGAATGGCATCGATTCTGTGACTACTCGAGTTTTAAATGGTGGCCCTTTATCTTCTAAAAAAGGAGTGAACTTGCCACAAACCCGTTTGTCGCTCCCGTGTTTAACAGAAGAAGATAAAATCAATGCGGCTTTTGCTTTAGAGCAAGGTGTCGATTGGATTGCTCTTTCTTTTGTAAGGGCTGCCTCTGATATCACGGTGCTTCGAGATTTTATGAAAAGCCTTAAAGGGGAAGCGGGCATTATCGCTAAAATTGAAAAGCCCGAGGCGCTTGTTGAAATAGATGAAATCATTAAACTTTCCGATGGGATTATGGTGGCGCGAGGAGACTTAGGAGTAGAAATTCCCTTTGACCAAGTGCCTGTGATTCAAAAGCAATTAGTAAAAAAATGCATCGAGTCTGCTAAGCCGGTTATTATTGCAACGCAAATGATGGAGAGCATGATTACCAATTTTAGCCCTACCAGAGCCGAAGCAACAGACGTGGCCAATGCCGTTTTAGATGGCGCGGATGCGCTTATGTTGAGTGGTGAAACAGCAGTAGGAAAATACCCTATAGAGACTATTTCTAATATGCGCGCTATTATCAATTATGCCGAGCGAAACGGACAAATTGTAAATCGATATTCTTATCGTGAGGGGCTTGCCTCTTCGTTACTCGCCGATTCTATCTGTACTGCAGCGACAGAGCTCGCTCATCAAATTAAAGCTAAGGCGATTGTGGCTTTTACTCATTCTGGCCTCACCGCCTTTAGATTAGCTAGTCATCGTCCAGAATCTTTAGTAATCGCCTTTACCGATAACCCCCTAACGCTTAACCAACTTTCTTTAGTTTGGGGCGTGACCGCCGTTTACATGCCGCGTTACGACGTTTTTAATGCTGTATACCCCGACTCCATGGAGATTTTAAAGCAAAAAGGTTGGGTGAAGAGCGAGGATATTCTCGTTTATGTGGCGAGCATTCCATTAAAAGCACACGGCACTACCAACATGCTAAAAGTAGGTGCAGTGCCTTAGTTTTTTCGACTTAAGGATTAAACTGATACCCGTTGTAAATCGCTTGCAAAGCTCCTGCTAAGTAAGCGACAGGCGCATTCCAGTTAATAGCCACTTCGTTTGTGGCGTAGCTGCACTGGTTATCGGTGTAATTAAGAGCGTGCTTGTCTTCTGTTGTGTAGTCTTTGCATTTCCATGGTTCTGTTCCAATGTCATGCTTGCCCGAATGTGGGCCTCCTGCTACCATTCCTGGGACTGGGTCGTCTATCGCATCCGCTTCACTTGGCCTATGATGAGGCTCTTTGGGAGACTTGAAGCCAAAGCCAGAGACATAAGACATATTTAGAGGGTTACGCCCTAAAACATAGTCAAGGGCTTGTTGCGCCGAATTCAAATAAGAGGTGTCTTTGGTAAGGTAGTATGCATAAAGAAGAATAATGCCGTTATTAGCGACAGCAGAATTAGACCCCCATACCCAATTTGATTTCTCGATAGGTAGCCCGTATGCCGATGTGTTGGCGACTTCTTTTAAGTGCTCAGCAACTTTGATCAAGGTATCTTTAGCTGTTTTGCTCATGGTCTTGTAAAGTTTAGGCGTGCTTGCGATGCGGTACACTGCTAGAAAGTTGACGTCGCCCCACCAAGGACCATTGGCATTGAAGGGGTTTTCTTCGAGGTCTTTTAGGTATGCCTTGTTTGTAGTGGAGGTGAATAACTCTGCAGCGGCAAAGCGGAATTCATCTAAGTTGTTTTCATCGCGGGGCACGTAAGAACCTGTATTGACATCGGCGGGCTGTTTATAAATGACGTTTGGATTGGTTTTAGCCCATTGATAGGCTTTCTTGGCTGCTTCTAGGGCATTTTTTGCAAAACGAGGGTCATTTTTTTGATACACGCGAGAGGCTTGCGCCATTACTGCGGCAAAATCTAAAGAAGCGGCTGTTGTTTTTGGAAGTATGACGCGAATGGCCGTATCTTCGTGAGGCATTACAGAACCACTAAATTGAGGTGTTGTTAGTTTGTGAAATACACCGCCATCGTCATCTTGCATGGTCATCATCCAATCGAGATTCCAACGGACTTCAGAAAGCAAGTCGGGCTTGCCACGGCGCGATTCGGGGATTTGCCAAGAAAGGGTGTCGCAAAATTTAGGGAAATGCTCGTAGAGATTTAGCAAGGTGAATACAGAAATACCGCTATTGACGATGTACTTGCCGTAGTCGCCGGCATCGTACCAGCCTTTGGGAGAACTTCTTTTTTGTTCGGTGCCGTAAAGTATGGCTGCAGTATCAAGGTGTCCAGCTAACCGAGCCCATTTGCCAGCATACTTAGCTTCTAAAGAAAGGCCAGCGCGTTGGTAATAAAACCATTTTAAAAGCCCTTTGGTCAAATTGATATAGGCGTTTTCTTGCACAAAAATATTATTGCTGATTATTTTATTTTGGTCAAAAGCGAGGTAAGTTCCTTGGGTTTCTATCTTAGAAATATCGATGACTTGAACTTTTTCGCCGCTTGCTTCCCATAACGAAGGAGCAGTTGCCTTTACTTTAAGAACCGTTTTACCATTAGTAATGTCTTTAATTTCGATCGAGTCGGCTGTGTTGCCGCGTACTACTATTTTTTTTGCCGCTTTGGGGTTAAACCCAATTTGGTTATATACAGCCGGGTCTGCAAAAACAAAAGACGTGACTGCTAAGCACAAGAACCATTTTTTCATAACACCTAATTCCATTTATAAGTCAATTCATTAAATTGCCTTTTAAAACTAAATTTAGAATATAAGAAAAGTAGTCTTTTTGCCCTTGGACTGGATACTTTGGTAAACGAGTAGAGGAATAAAAAAACAATAAGCCTCAAGTGTATAAAACAAGAGGCTTATTGCTTTTAGGGGGGGGATAAAACTTAAGTATGGTCTTAAGATATCATTTAATTGAGGAATAGAGTTGGTTTTCGCTGCTTTAGTAAAAAATCTGTTGAACAAAGAACAACGAAAGCTAGTGTTTATAAATCAATTTCTAAGCAGAACAGAGCGATTTGTTTAGATTATAGGTATGCCAGATGTACTTGATTATTTAGAGTATCGAGAATTTTTGAAAGATTGGTTTCTCGAAAGCAAAAAAGCAAATAGCTTTACTTCTTACCGCTATTTAGGGCAAAAGACGGGAGTAGACCCGGCTTGGCTAGTGCGGGTGTTTCAAAAAGAAGGGCATTTAAACGAAGAAGCCTTGCCTGCCTTTATTCGTTTATGCGGCTTTGATGATCCAAGGGCGGAGTACTTTAGAACTTTGTACCGTTTCTGCAAAACGAAGGCGAAAGCCTCATTATCAGAGCTTTACTGTCGTTTAATGGAACTACGCGAAATGGAGGCAAGAGTCTTAACTAGCCCTGAGTTCATGTATTTTGGAAATTGGGCTTGCACTGCACTTCGCGCGGTGATCGGTATTAGCGAAGACACCGCGAATCTCTCTGCATTAGCAGGGAGTTTAAACCCGCCGGTTTCTCAAGATGACGCACGCAATGCACTTGAAGTATTAAAGCAGTTGAATTTGGTTGAGCCAGATGGTAAAGGTGGCTGGGACATTACGCAGCAAATTGTCACGACTGGAGGAGAAGTTAAAAGCAGTGCTGTTCGAGATTTCCATCGACGCACACTAGAATTAGCTCAAGAATCATTAGACCGCCACGAAACGACTGAGAGAGATGTTTCTTCGATCGTGTTTACAGTAGATGAAGCCGATGTTCCCGAATTTAAACAACGGATTGAAGAGTTTAGGCGTGGGCTGCTCCAATTTGCCAAAAAATCGACACAGGCTAACCGAGTTTACGCTTTAAATGTTTCTATGTTTCCGTTATCAAATGTTATAGAAAATCCAGCGTCTTCAGATCCCAAGGAGGTTTCTTGATGCGGAACCTCTTATTACTATGTTTATTAATATTTTGGGGGGCAAGTTGCCATTCTGATGTAGCTGGTGGTGGGCCTTCTGGTACGGAAGCGGGTAATGCCATTACGGCACAAATTTTGAAAAAAGATTTTTCTCCTGCAGCAGCCGCGCGAGTTTATGT
>DUVD01000059.1 GCA_012841225.1 Fibrobacter sp. | reverse complement strand
GGTTTTTCTCCATCCACTGCCATTGGATTTCTTCTTCTTCTTCATTAATGGGCATTTTCACCTACCTTAAAATTTTTGTGATAGTTCCAAGTCCATTGTTCCGGGTGCTCTTCGATCCAATGCTCCACTTCTCTTGCGATGCTTTTTTTAATTAAGTCTTCAGAGGTTTTGGGCGGATACAGTTTTTCAAAACGAACTATGATTCCCGTTTTTGTGGTGAATGTTCTGAATGTTATAATGGCCGCGCCTAGTTGATTTGCTTTTAAAGGGACTTTCAAATACAGAAAGAAGCTTTTGTCCCATAATTGGACTTTATTACCCTTACCATTTTTTGCCTGGTCGATAAGCAAGGCTAGAATTCCCTTTTCGCGAATGGTTCTTTTCAAGACGCTACCGACTTCTTCTGTTGAGTGTTCAAATAAATGAGGGTGTTGCCGAATCTCATGCAGGGCGTGGGTTAAGTTAGTGTTTGGAAAAGGATTGGTTAAAAGAAAAACATTCTTGTGGTAGCGGCATAGACTTCGGTGAAGAATTTCAAACGGCCCTTGGTGAATGCTTATAGCGACTATGGGGGTTTTATCGGTTATGGTATTTAGAATGAGATATTCATTTTCAAAGGTTATTTTTCTTACTGTTTTTTTGTCGTTTTTTAAAACCCGAAACGAGTCAAGCGCATTTTTGTAGAGGCTGTAAAAAACTGCTTTTGGTGTGGTTTTTGAGTCTAGTTTTGTTTCCTCTAATAATCTCTTTACACGTCCCCAAGCTTTATGTTTATGAGATTTTTTGTATATCGGATAAATAATGACAAATAAAAGCTCAAAAAAAAACAGAGGAAGATTTTTAATTTGAAAGAAGACAAGATGATAAAACCATTTTTGCATAATAAACGTAAAAGTTAAGGGTCAAAAGCTAAAATATTTTTGCCAAGCTCCCTATCAAAAACAAGTTGCGATAAAGACTCACCAGCGTAAGATAAAGTAGGCGAAATCTCATACAGTTTTCTAGGATCCGTTTTTACGCCAGCGCGTTCTAGCCAATATTTATGTAACGACCCGAGCATTTGACGTGCTGATTTTGGAGAATCATCGCCCTCGGCGTTTTTGACTGGAGCAAATTCATCTTCTCTAGAAACGCCAAACAATGTCATTGAGCCTAGCAATGGAAATGCATCAAATAAGAATTGTTCAAATTTCCATGCGTTTTCGACTTCAGAAACCGTTTTTTTAGCGGAGTGCCAGGGAAGGGGAGTGCTTTGCAATCTTTTTAAGGCTTCTGTTCTAAACAAATGAATGGCAATATTTGCGGCGTCAAAAAGAGGTGCACCGTCTGGGTAAGTTTCTAAGCGAAGGGCTTCTGGTAAGTCGCTGTATTCAATAACCGCAGGCAATTTGTTTTTGGAAGCAAAGACGCCGACCTTTTCTTGAGCATTTTTCTTACGGAGTACTTTTGAAGAGGATAAAGCCCGTCCATCACTTGCTAATGCGCCAACAAAGGCTGGATCGGCAATGCGAACTAAGACGTTGTCTACGCTATATAAAAACACGAATCGGACGCCCTTTTCTATTAACCAAGCGAGGGTGCCACTTTGGGCGAGGGCTCGAAAGCAGCCACCATTGCCATCAGGAACCAATGCTAAGTGCTCCGGAGAACTCTTAATTGCTTTGCCGTTCGAATCAAGGGCGCACATTGTTCCTTGAGAAAAGAATCGAATGTATTCGCGTGGAAGCCCAAAAAATTGATGCTCTTCAAAATGAGTAAGAGTCTCTTGGTGATTTAGAGGACTTGTCATAATGCACCAAGGAATTGGATGCCCTGCTTTATTAGAGAGGTTTAAAATTCGTTCTGCTTGAATTTGAAAAAGGCTTTTTCCACTGGGTAGCCCAATATTAAATGCACCTTTAGGCCCTTCAAAGCCTAAGCGAGAACCTTGGCCGCCAGCAACTAAAAAAGCAGCCACTTGACCTTTCTCTAAAAGTAAAAAGCCTGTTTCTTCCCACATCGAATGGCGAATATTATTTTCGGCTAAATCAAATGTGAGAGGAAGAATTTCATCTTCAGTAGAAGTAGATGGCTTAGAAGAGTGCTCTTGAAACAAACGTTGCAGTAGTTTAAAATCTTGAGATTCAACATCTCTTTTGAGGGTCAGTTGTTGTTCTTCTGACAAGTTGTTCCAGTTTTCTAAAAGATGATCTTGCCCGTAAGAATAGAGTGTGTTTTTAAAATCCATTATTTTACCTAACGCCGAAAAATATAACCATGCCAACAATTAGCGCAAAGATCGAAATCAAATGCATTCTCCAGGCGATTTTAGAATTGAGAAGAGATTTAGAAGCAAACTTACCCTCCCATTTTTTTTGATAGTGATGGTGCAAAGGGGCGCATAAAAACAGGCGCTTGCCAGTCCCTGTTGTTTTTTTAGTGAATTTAAACCAGCTAATTTGAAAAATCACAGAAAAAGCTTCTGCAATAATAATAATGCCTATAATGGGCAAGAAAAGTCCAGCTTGAACTAAAATAAACATAATGCCGATAGTCGCTCCAAGCCCTACCGAACCAGCGTCTCCCATGTAAATTTCTGCGGGTGGACTATTAAACCAAAGGTAAGCGAGTAAAGCGCCGGCAATAGACATCGCCATAATAAAAAGTTCGTCGCAACCTGGTAGGTAAGGAACGTGTAAGTAAGAACTAAAAATAAAGTTGCCGCTCACATAAGCGACTAGTCCTACAAAAAGCATGCTCGTTAGAATAGGCACAGAAACAAGGCTGTCTAGACCGTCTGTAAAGTTTGTCCCGTTTGCCGTCGCGGCAATAACAAAAGTCATAAAACCGATGAACGCCCAGTTGGGGAGTTGAATTTGAAGTACAGAAATAGGGAAAAAAGGTACAGTTAGATTACCACGTAAATCAGGAATAAATTTATAACAAAAAATGGCTACAATTAAACTAAAAAGAAAATACAAGCCAAGGCGTAGGGCGCTCGATAAGCCATCTGCTTTATCCATGTAATCGGCTGCTTTTAACTTGCCCTGTAGAATTAATCGCTTGGCACGAATTTTAGCGATATCATCGATAGCGCCCACTGAAGAAAACAACAACAAAATAACAAGTGTTGAAATAGTGTAGCCATTCATTTTGCAAGTGACCAGAGAAACAAAGCCAACTACTAGTACAAGCAAGGCACCACCCATAATAGGGGGCGATTTACTTTTACCATCTTTATCTAAATCGGAAGTGGCGTCGAGGCCTTGTAATAGGCGAATATACTTAGGCATTAAAGTGATAACTAAAATAATGGAAAAAAGAGCCGCTAAACCAGCTCGAAACAAACGTCCATCAAACAAGTCCATTCCGGTAATATGATATAACCATTGAAGAAGCATTTTTTGAATCTCAATAAATAAAGGAAAATTTGCAATAAATTTAATAAAAAAAGAGACTCTAAATGAGTCTCCTTATTTTATAAATCGATTTAAGCTTATTTAGCGGCGCGTGTTAGCAATTTGTTAATCGCTTGTACGTATTCACTAGGATTAGGAAGAGGAGACCCCTCGGCGAGTAAGGCTTGACCGTAGAGCGCTTTTGGCCAATCTTCGAGATCTTCCGAGTTTTCCACTTTAGCCTTGAGCATTTGCGAAAT
Organism: Fibrobacter sp.; assembly: GCA_012841225.1. Taxonomy (GTDB): domain Bacteria; phylum Fibrobacterota; class Fibrobacteria; order Fibrobacterales; family Fibrobacteraceae; genus Fibro-01. The sequence goes on along the minus strand of DUVD01000059.1, from coordinate 36,168 downwards.
AGGATGAGATGGATTGATTTCTAAAATGCGCTTAGACTTTTCCATTTTTCCTTGTCCCATGGCTTCCATCATTCGCTCCATTCTAGAGCTCATCACGTCTTCGCTTGTGACTAAGCAGCAAGGACTTTCTTTGAGCCGGCTCGATACACGCACCTCTTTGATGTGTGCATCAAGACTCTTTTGTAACGCGTCAAACAAACCCTTGAATTCAGATTTAGAAGCTTCTTCTGCTTTCTTCTCTTCTTCTGTTTTATCAAAATCGACGTCGCCACGGCTAACATCGTGAAACTTTTTTTCTCCAAATTCCGTTAGAGAACCCATCATGAATTCATCAATAGGATCTGTCATTAAGAGGACTTCAAATCCTTTACTACGGAAAGCCTCTAATAGAGGGTTTGATTCAATGCCTTCTTTGTGATCGCCAATTAAGTAATAAATTTCTTTTTGGGTTTCGGGCATTCTAGAAATATATTCTGTTAAACTAGCCAAAGAATTACCTTCGGTTTTAGTCGTACGAAAGCGGAGTAGTTTTTTAAGTTCATCGAGGTGCTCCCAGTTCATGTGGAAGCCTTCTTTTAAAATCGCACCGAGTTCGCGCCACCAATCGTTGTACTTGTCGGCTTCTTTATCGGCCATTTGCAGTAAAGAATCAAGTACTTTTTTTATAACATGCTTGCGAATGTTAGTGATGATTTTATTGGACTGTAAAATTTCGCGGCTCACGTTTAAAGGAAGATCCTCGGAGTCGACAACACCTCTTACAAAGCGGAGCCATGTAGGTAGCAGCTCTTTGCAGTCGTCCATAATAAAGATTTTCTTTACATATAATTTAAGACCATGGGAGCGTTCGTTGTTCCACACATTGAACGGCGCTTTAGCAGGAATGTAAACGAGACTCCAAAATTCCATTGACCCTTCTGCGTGGGAGTGGCTCCAAGCAAGAGGTTCTGTGCCTTCGTGAGCGACGACGTTGTAGAATTCTTTGTACTGATCTTGTGTGACTTCCTTTTCACTTTGACGCCATAAGGCGGGCTTATCGTTAAGGCGTTTGGGCTCTTGCGTTTCTATTTCGCCTTTGTCATTTTTAGTGGGTTCTGGATGGAAGTAAATAGCATAAGAAATAAATTCGCTATACTTTTGGATTATGTTTTTAATTTGCCATTCATTTGCAAAATCAAGGCTTTCTTCGTCATCTTTTAAATAGATGGTGATTTTAGTGCCGGGTTCTTGCTTTGGCGCTTCTGTGATTTCAAATTCGCCAGTGCCTGCAGAAGTCCAGAGGTAACCTTGAGTTTCTCCTGCTTTCATCGTTAAGACTTCGACTTTTTCGGCTACCATAAAGGCAGAATAAAAACCGACGCCAAATTGGCCAATCAAATCGATGTTCGCTTGCTCGTTTTCTTTAAGAGACTTTAAGAAGTGCTTAGTTCCAGAACGTGCAATTGTACCTAGGTTGCTGATTAATTCTTCTCGGTTCATACCGATGCCGTTATCTTCAATGGTGATAAGTTTGCCTTCTGTATTAACGGCAATATCTATTTTTAATGTGGTACCTACGGGAAGCAATGCCGCGTCGGATACGGATAAAAAGCGGCGCTTATCTAAAGCGTCTGCAGCGTTGGAAACCAGTTCGCGTATAAAAATCTCTTTATTGCTATATAAAGAATGGATCATTAAGTTTAATAGATCGCGTACTTCTGTTTGGAATTCCATTTTTTCTGTGGCCATTTTTATCTCCATATAAACTGTTGTTTGTCTTTGATTTTGAAAAAAAACCAAAAGTTCACCTTAAAAGTAGTGAAAAAGAAGCCTGCTGACAAGTAACTTGCTATATTAAAGCACATGTTGATATCCGCTATTGTTGCTGTCTCAGAAAATAATGTTATTGGCCTTGCAGGGCATTTACCTTGGCGCTTGCCAGCCGACCTCAAGTATTTCAAATCGATTACTACGGGTCATCATATTATTTTAGGCCGCAAAAACTATGAGGATATTGCAAAGCCTTTACCCAATCGCGTGAATATCGTGCTAACGCGAGATTCTTTGTTTGAAGCGCCCGGCTGTGTGATCGCTCATTCTTTAGAAGAGGCATTACTATTCGCTAGAGACGCCCATGAATCGGAGTGTTTTATTGTTGGTGGCGCTGCTGTGTATAAAGAAGCGCTTCCCAATTGTAAAAAGCTTTACTTAACCCGAGTACTCGCAACAGTTAAAGGCGATGTTTTTATGCCAAGCATAGGAGATGGTTGGGTCCTTCAGAGCGAAACAAAAATAGAAGCAGATGAAAAGAATATTTACTCGATGTCCTTCGAGATTTGGGAGCGTCCCTAATCATTCAATGTTCATGACTTGCTCGCGGATCGTTTCGACTTCATCTTTTAGTTGAATAGCGAGAGTAGTGATTTCTGCACATTGGCATTTAGTGCCTAGTGTATTCGCCTCCCTGCTCATTTCTTGTAAAATAAAGCCTAGTTTTTTACCTTGAGAGCCACTTGCTCTAAGACCATTGATAAATAATTGATTGTGGCTTCTGAATCGGATAAGCTCTTCAGTAATGTCTAAACGGTCGGCAACAACGCTTGCTTCTTGAATTAACCTAATAGGATCGAGTTCTAAATTATGCATAAGCGGTTTTAAGCGCTCTTGAAATTTTTCTTTCCAATCACAGATGCGTGTGGGTTCGAGCCTTTCTATTTCATTTAATAAGCTCTCTATAGAAGATATTCTTTTTTCAAGGTCCACAGAAAGGTTTGTCCCTTCTCGTTGACGCATTTCAATCAGTTGATCTAGAGCTTTATCTAAAGATTCAAAAAGATGGCTTTCTAAGGCCTCCTCGTCGTAAGATGAATCGTTATATTGAATGATATCGGGCAAAGAAAGAAGATGTTCCAAACGAAGGTTTCCTTCGACTTTGTATTTGTTTTTAATATCGTCAGCGATTTTTAAAACAGCCTCGACAGCTGCTTCGTTGTAAGATGTGGGAATGCTTTCGGATTCTGTAGAACCCATGTTAATGCTTAAAAAAATCGATCCGCGTGAAACTTTATTCTTTATTTTTTGACGAAGATTAGTTTCGAAGTGGCTCAAGTTTTTTGGCATTTTTGTTGAAATGTCTAAAAAACGATTGTTCACTGAGCGTAGTTCTATAACAATAGTCTTTCCATTAAAAATGGATTCTGTTTTTCCGTAACCGGTCATTGAAGTAACTGACATTATTCTAATCTACCTTTTAGTCAAGATTGTTTTTTTTCTGAGACGAGAGCGACCACGCGCTCTGCGCCCAAATTAGTTCGACCAATGGAGGTCAGGAATTTGCTGAAAGGCTTATCGTTATCGATAAATAACTTTTCAATAATGAGGTTTTGAGATTCGCACATGCGAATAAAGTCTTGTAGAGTAAATAAATGAATGTTTGGTGTATTATACCATTCGTAGGGCAGTTCTCTCGACTTAGGCATTCTACCATAGCGCCAAAGAGCAGCGCGTACAGACCAGTGGCCAAAGTTGGGAAATGTAATAACGGCTTTATCAGCAACTCGTAGAATCTCGTGTAATAAATCTAAAGGGCTTTTTACTTCTTGTAAAGTGCGGTTTAAAACGGCAAAGTCAAAACTATTGTCCTTAAAATCTCTTAAGCCCCCATCGTCCAAGTCTTTTTGAATCACGGGTACTGTTTTTCTCAAGCAGCTTAAAATACTGTTGAAATCCTTTTCGACTCCAAGGCCTTTTACTTTTTTCCGTGCCCTGAGTTGGTCTATTAAATCGCCATCGCCACAGCCCAAATCTAAAATGCGCGAGTTTTCTGGAATCGTCTTTTCTAAGAGGTCAAAATCTTTTTTAGCGTGAAATACTGGAATGGCTTGTGTACCAGCGCTCTCTTCTGGGCAACGATCTGGAGAAATAAAGGATGATATGGCTTTGCCGAGATCGCCGACTTCAAGTAAAAAACCGTCGTGACCAAACAAGGTGTCGAGCTCTAAGCTAGTCACTGCTTTATGAGAGTTGACCAAGGCATTTGTGATTTTTATGGACTCATGGGGAGGGAAAAGCCAGTCAGTGCTCAGGTTGACGTTTAGAAACTCAGCTTTTACATTGGCAAAGGCGTTTTCAAGAGTCCCGTATTCCGTTTCGAGATCAAACGAGTCTGTAGCATAAGTAATGTGAAGATAGCTATTCGCGTCAAAGCGTTCCACAAAACGAGAGGCTTGGTAAGCGAGATAGCTTTCTAGAGGAAACCCCATAAGAAATTCTTTGGGGTTGGCGTCTTTGCATGCCTTTCGCGTGAACTTATGCTCCATGCTAATAGCAGAGAGGTACGTAAGGTGACCAATTTTACGGGCGTTGGAAAGGCCAACGGCAGGAATTTCTTTGTCGTAATAGTCGCCACCATTAAAATTAGGGTCTTGCTTAATGGCATCTCTGGCGACGATTTCAAAGCCTAAAGCTTGACTTGAAAAGCGTGGGGAAGAAGCTATGATAATGCAACGATCGACAAAGTCTGGGTAGTATATAGACCACTTCATGGCTTGAAATCCGCCCATCGAACCACCAATCACGCAATAGAGTTTTTGAACGCCTAGCCCATCGGCAAGTTTTTTTTGAGCTTCCACCATATCGCCGATAGTGATGTTTGGAAAAGAAGACCCATAAGGTTTTCTGGTCTCGGGATTAATATCGGCAGGACCTGTTGTCCCTTTACAGCCACCTAGAATATTACTGCAAACGACAAAAAAATGGTCGGTATCAATGGGTTTACCTTTTCCAATTAAGGCATCCCACCAACCCACTTTTTTATCGTCTGGCTTATAAAATCCAGCGACATGCGCATCTGCAGTTAAAGGACTGCAAATCCATACTACGTTGTTGCCTTGCTTGTTTAATTCACCATAAGTCTCGTATCGAATCGATAGTTCTTTTAATCGATCTCCGCTTTCGAGTATAAAGCCTTCTGGTCCCAATTCTATTTTCATGTCTTGGGGAGTAATTGGGCCGAGGCTGCCTTTATGCAAAAATTCGCTCATATGCATAAATATAGAAAGAAAACAGTGCCGAAGATTTTTTTTGAAACTCTTTTTGCTATTTTGAATTACATGCCAATGCCTTCTATCGCTTCGATCCCGCAGATTCTAGAGCTCCCCAAAATCTTAGATGAAAGGGGTAACTTGAGCTTTTTGGAGTCTCAAGTACACGTGCCTTTTAAAATAAAGCGCTGTTATTGGATTTACGATGTTCCTGGTGGGGAATTCCGTGGTAGTCACGCTTTTAAGGAGCAGCATGAATTAATAATCGCCCTTTCTGGCAGTTTTGATGCTGTGATTCACGATGGAGTGACTGAAAAAAGATTTTCTTTGTCTCGCTCTTATTACGGCTTATACTTACCCCCTTTAAGTTGGCGGCAGTTAGATAACTTTTCGACTAACTCGTTAGCCTTAGTCTTGTCGTCTCATTTTTATGACGAAGAAGATTATGTTTGGGATTTTGAAGATTTTTTAAGAGTAAAACAAAAATGAATAAGATGAAGATAGAAGATTGCGCGTTACTAACACTCCCACGCCATAGCGAGCGTTCGGGTAGTTTAACTGCTATCGAATCGGGAAGGCATCTTCCTTTTGAAATTGCTCGAGTTTTTTACCTTTACGATATTCCTGGCGGTGAGTCTCGCGGTGGGCACGCTCACTATGAATGTCATCAAGTCCTCGTGGCGGCGAGTGGCGCTTTTGATGTTAAAATAGACGATGGTATTTCTAAAAAAATTTACCGTTTAGATCGCCCCTATTTTGCACTGCATATTCCTCCTGGAATTTGGGCCGAAGAAATCTCCTTTTCCTCAGGATCTATTTGCCTTGTATTGACCTCTCATCTTTTTGAAGAAGCGGATTATTGCCGTGATTACATGCAGTTTTTAAAATTAAAAAAAGTCTGAAAATGGAATGCTTACCTGTAAACGCCTCTGAATACAATGTTCTTTTTTCTGAACCCTGTATTGCTTACCAATCGGTTGCCTTTAATGAACTAAATGCAGGCAAAGTCGATCGGTTGCATTTTTTGCATTTAAAAGAGGCAAAGTCGATTGCTGGGATTATTGTAGGTGAAAGCAATGGTGTTTGGCGGTCCCCCTTTTCGGCCCCTTTTGGTGGAATTACCTTTATAAATGCAGAAGTTCGCATTGAAGTGATAGAGAGCGCCCTCGATTGCCTCTTGAACTATGCTTTTTCCAAAGGCATGCGCTTTGAGATAACCCTACCTCCACTTTTTTACGACAAGGCCTTCTATTCCAGACTCGTCTTTTCATTATTGCGTTTTTCTGCCCCTACCTATGCCGACATTAATTACGCTTTTGATTTACAGGGCACAGCTGACTATACTTCGGTACTTCAAAGGGAAGGGCGCAGGAATTTAAAGAAAGCAAAGACCTTTACTTATGTTTTTGAAGTCGCCACAAGCCAAGAAAAGAAACAAATCGCTTATGATTTAATTAAACAAAACAAAGAATCTAAGGGATATCCTTTAAAAATGAGTTTTAGCGATTTAGAAAGTACAATGCAAAACATACCCGGTCAGTATTTTGTACTCCACATGGAGGGAAAACCGGTGGCAGGCGCTGTTGTCCTTCAAGTCACTCCTAAAATAGCGCAGATGATTTATTGGGGAGATCCCCCTGGATTTTCAGCTTATCGCCCAGTCAATTTATTAGCTTGTGAATTATTTCATTTTTACAAGCAAGCGGGCTTTGCTTATTTAGATATAGGGCCTTCCTCACAAGAAGGGATAGCCAATATAGGGCTTTGTCATTTTAAAGAGACCATTGGTTCTTTTGCCGACTTGAAGTATCACTTTTCAATGCAGGGGAGTGAGTAATATGATTAAATTTTTAGACTTACAACAAATTAATGCATTTTTTGAACCTGCGCTTTCTTTAGCGGCAAAAAAAATTATTGACTCAGGTTGGTATATCCGAGGTCGTGCTTCTGCAGAGTTTGAGTCCGCTTTTGCTTTATTTTGTGGTGTGCCTCATTGCATTGGGGTTGGAAATGGCTTAGACGCATTGACCTTGATTTTTAAAGCTTACCTAGAACTCGGGATTTTGAAAGCAGGTGATGAGGTACTTGTGCCAGCAAACACCTACATCGCGAGCATTCTAGCTGTTTCAGAGACGGGTTTAATCCCCGTATTAGTAGAGCCAGATGAAGAGTCATTCAATTTAAATCCTCTTCTTTTAGAGCAAGCCCTTACCTCTAAAACGCGTGCCATTCTACCCGTTCACCTTTATGGTCGCGTGGCTAATATGGACGCTATTCTTTTATTTGCAAAAGCGTACGACTTGCTCGTCATCGAAGATGCTGCTCAAGCTCACGGCGCTATTTACGAAGGCGATCGAGCTGGGTCCTTAGGGGACGCGGCCGCCTTTAGTTTTTACCCCACTAAAAACCTAGGTGCTTTAGGGGACGGCGGTGCTGTAACTACAAAAGATGCCTCTTTAGCTGAAGCGATTCGAACGCTAAGCAATTATGGTTCGCAAATAAAATACGTCAATATTTATAAGGGAGTTAACTCTCGTTTAGATGAATTACAAGCGGCATTCCTCTCTGTTAAATTACCTTACCTCGATAAGCAAAACGCAAGGCGGCGTGAAATAGCCATGCGTTATTTAAAAGAAATAGTGAACCCGTTGGTTCGCCTGCCACAGTTAAGTAACCCCGAAGAGCATGTCTGGCATGCCTTTGTACTTCGCACAGAACAAAGAGAAGCTTTACAGAAACATTTACAATGCTTGGGTATAGAGACCTTGATTTATTATCCCAAAGCACCTCATCAACAAGAGGCTTATAAAAACGGACTAGTGTATGAGACTTTGCCCATTACTGAAGGAATCGCCGCTACTGTTCTGAGCATTCCCTTAAATTCGATGCTAACTGAAGCAGAAGTAACAGAAGTGATAGAAGGAGTCAATCGATTTGCGAACTAAAATAGTCAGGCATTTATACGCGGCTTTAAGGCGCAGGCATTACTCCTTTTTATCCAACGCATCGGTCAAGGGGAAACCGATTAAAGCAGCTCCTTTGCTAGCGCAGGGGAAGGGTGTTATTTCATTTGGGAAAAACGTGCGTATAGGTTGGATTACGGCAAAAGCCTTTTGGAATAATTAGCCATGAGAGTTTCCTCTATTCTGCTAAAGCAGTCTTTTCTTTCGAGTGCCACTGCTTTGGTTCGCATCTTAATGTCTTTTTTCACTAATAAAATTCTAGCTGTTGCCCTTGGCCCGGCGAGTTTTGCAATGGTCGCTCAGTTTCAAAATTTGATGATGGCCGCTCATGCTGGAGGCTCTTTAGCACTTCAAAACGGATGGGTGAGTCTCACTGCTCAATATAAAGAAAATGAAGATCAACGTTTAGGGCTGTGGCGGTCTGGCCTGGTTCTTTCTGCGGTGGGAATGCTGGTAGTTGCGCTCCTCCTTTTGGTGGCTTCTTTTACAGGCATTTTTGAATTTTTATTTCCTACTGTCGCTCCGGTAATGCTTAGAATTGCTTTGCTTCTGGCAATTCCAGGTATGATTTCGATGGTCTTTATTTCAATTGCTCAATCGGTGGCAAACGGTTTTTCGGCATTTAAATTATGGGCGGCCATTTCTATGGTGGCGAGCGTAGTTCAAGGGTTTTGGGTCATTGCCTTTGTCTTGTGGAAAAGTGAATTTGTTTTTATTGCGTTATCTACCCAGTCCATTCTTGCGCTCATCGCCTCTTTATTTTTATTTACCAATAAAAAACTCCATTGGCAAGTGCTTCGTGTGCACTCTGTGGGTTTTCTCGAGTGGAAAAAATTTGCTTGGATGGGCATTATACCAATGATCTTATCGCCTATCATATTGACGAGCACTCGTTCCATTTTAGGAGAGTCCTTGGGTTGGCATGCTGCCGGCTTGTGGCAAGGGGCATTTCGAATTTCTGATTTTTTTAGTGTGATTTTCTCTTCTGTTTTAGGTGTTTTATTGCTGCCAAAACTATCGAAATTTAAAAACGAGACTGCTTTCTTTAAAACACTTTGGTCTGGTTTAGGGTTTGTTCTTTTAATCGCATTTGGTTTGATTGCTTTAATGATTGCCGTTAGGGAGCCTATTGTGCAGTTCGTTTTATCTGAAAAGTTTATTAGCATCGAAAATAAATTACCAATCCAGTGGGTCGGCGATTTCTTTCGCTGTGGCTCCTGGTGTTTGGGGCTTGGCTTAATCGTTAAGCAAGCGGCTAAGACTTTTCTTGCTCTAGAAATATTTTCACAAGGTTTATTTTTAGCGCTTTGTTATATTGGAATATCCTTTGTTGGCATTTCGGCTCCATTTTGGGCTTACGCAATAGAAAACGCTGTTTCTTTTACATTAATTCTTTTCATTACGATGAGGAACCACTTTTTATGGAAGAAGTACCATTAGTTTCTGTATTGCTTGCGAGTTATAATCATGAAGCCTATGTTGAAGCCGCTGTTCGTTCCATCATGTCTCAACAGGGTGTTTCTTTCGAATTGATCGTCATCGACGACGGTAGCCCAGATCAAAGCCCGTCCATTTTAAAATCACTTTCAGAATCCTTTAAATTCACCCTTATTGTTAGGCCTAACAAAGGGTTTGTACCTACCATGAATGACTTAGTCTCCCATGCTCGTGGTAAGTACCTCTGTTCGTTTGCTAGCGATGATGTGATGCCCGCTGGGAGGCTTCTTCTTCAATCCACCTTTATGGAAGAACACCCTAAAGTACCGGTGTGTTTTGGCCAAGTAATACAAATTGATAGTAAGGGGAATAAAGAATCTAGCGTTGATGTGCGTTTTTTAAAAGGCATGCCAAGTGTTTCTTTCGAGGAGCTTTTTTTAGGGCAAAAAGGCTTGCACGGTTGCACCGAAATGATTCGCCGGGAGATGCATCTTAGTATAGGTGGCTATGACGAGCGTTTTAATTTTGAAGACTATCCTTTATGGCTAAAGCTTTCTCATGAACACGGTTCTTTACCCGTATTAAAAGAAGTTTTTTGCTATTACCGTGTGCATGGCAAAAACATGCACTTGGATCACCAAAAAATGTATAGCGCCTTTTTAGAAATAATAAAGCTATATCGAGATCACCCACTTTATGAGAAGGCAAGGCGGCATTGGAAGTCAAATTGGTTCTCTAGACTTGCCGGCAGCGATAAAAAAGAAGCCTTAAAGATGTTTTTTAAACTGGCTTCTCCATCTTGGGTTTTTTGGCGTCGAGTCCCTAAACTTTTTATCCCGCAAAAATTTTTAAAATACTAAGAGGTGTTTATGGTTTCAGTCTGTATGGCGGTTTATAATGGAGAGTTGTTTCTTAAAGAACAAATCGAAAGCATACTAATGCAACTAACCCCAAAGGATGAGCTAGTTATCTCTGACGATGCCTCTACGGATAATTCATTAGGTATTATTGCTAGTTTTCAAGACAAACGCATTCGAGTGTTCATGAATAAAAAACGCTTAGGCCCTATTTATAATATAGAACGCGCCTTATCTGAAAGTCTTGGAGAAATTATTTTTATAAGTGATCAAGATGATATTTGGCTTCCAGGAAAGGTGAGGACTTGTTCTAAAGAACTTGAAAAAGTGGACCTAGTTTTACACGATGCATTTATATTAAAAAAAGGGAAGCGGTCTTTAAAAACGCTTTTTCAAACTCGCGGTGTGCACAGGGGATTCTTAAAAAACTTGTGGAGGAACTCTTATACCGGTTGTTGCATGGCTTTTAAGAGGAGCGTTTTAGAGTCGTCCACCCCATTTCCAGAAAAAATCCCGATGCACGATCAGTGGATCGGGATGTGTGCTGAAAAAAGTCACAGTATCTTGTTCTTACATGAGATCTTAATAGACTACCGCATTCACAAAAATAATGTGACGCAAACGACTAGGCCTTTGAGAAAGCCTTTTAAGCAGCGTTTTTTATGGCGCTACTACTTAGTCAAGGCTTTTTTGAGTCGGTCTTCGATGGCACCGTAATTAACGATGTTCCAGAAAGCAGCAATCCACTCTGCGCGACGATTCTCAAACTTCAAATAGTAGGCATGTTCCCAAACGTCAAGAGTAAGAAGAGGTTCATAACCTAAAGAAAGAGGACAAACCTGGTCATGGGTGTCGATGATTTCTAGCTCTTTGTTTTTGTTTAATACGAGCCAAGCCCAGCCGCTACCAAAGTGGGCCAAAGCCTTAGCTGAAAATTCTTCTTTAAAAGCGTCAAATGAGGCCCATTTTTTTTCGATTGATTCTTTTAAAAAAGCAGAAGGTGTTGATTTCTCAACAGGAGCGAGGCTCTCCCAGAAAAAATTATGGTTGTAAAAGCCGCCACCGTGGTTGATGACTCTAGTTCTTAGAGGCATTGCGACTTTGTCGAGATTTTGCAATAGGTCTTCAATAGAAGAGACTTCGATGTTCCCGTCGGCAATAGCTTTATTTAAATTGTCGGTATAGGCCTGGTGGTGTTTGGTGTGGTGGATTTTTACGGTCGCTTCATCGTACCATGGTTCGAGCGCGTCATAAGCAAACGGAAGAGTTGGCAATTTAAATGTCATAAATAGATTCCTTGTGTGTTATGTTAGTTCCATCCAATGCACTTGAACAAAAGCTCCTTTACGAACCAGTTGATCTTGTGCATCTTCATAAGATTTTAGTATTTTATTGAACTTAAAAACAGACCTTTTTTCTTTTTTCTCCAGTTTGTCTTGTTTAAAGCGAGCAATAGCTGCTAATGCCTCCGAAGAGACTATTAAAGCGTCCAAATAATCAGGAACCGCTTTTAAAAAGGGTGTTTCTTTTTCTGTGGCTTGGTTTTGAGAGTTGAGGATAAATTCCTTTTGCTCTTGAGCGTGTTTTTCTATTTCGTCCATCATACGAATAATTCTAAGAAAATCGACTTGAGGCCAAATCATATTAAAAGGCCACATTTTTTTCCAGTGGATTTTCAAAACCGATTCGTGAGCGGCGTTTTTTGCTTTTAATAGTTCTTTGAGGTTTTCAAAGACTATCGCAGATAGGGCCAATGGTTCTTTTTCTTGAGTTGTCATAGGAGTATAAATATACATTTTACTTAAATAAACTTGATTATTTCTTTATAAGGATTTAGATTGCAAAGAGATTGTTTCACTTTTTGAACAGGATTATAATAGCAATGGATAAAATGAAAATCGTTTTTATCGCCAATATAGTGATTATAATTGCGTTAATCGTCGTTATGCTATCTCTCAAAGAAGGCTATAAAGAACAAGCGCAAACCGTTGTCCGCGAATCAACAAGCGCCTATACTGCAGAAATCAATAAAACTCTTTATGCTCAAGGTCTTTTTATTGATGAGTGGAACTTGGTCTGGGAGTTGGTTTTTGAATCGCTCAATAACAAAGATCGTTGCCTTGCCTCTTTTGATAAAAGAGTAGCTGCTTTAGAAGCGTCTTATTTGGCAAACCCCAAAAATAAAGCCAAACTCGAAAAATGGGGTTTAAAAGAATTGAAAATAAAAGTGGACGGCAAAAGCAATAGTCGCACTGTCTCTTGCGGCGATGGTTGTGCCGTGGTTTTTGAATTTGCGGGGACGAATCTTAAATCGGTAGACTACTCGGCTTTGGCAGCAGTCAACCTGTCTGAGAAGTTTAAAATAAACCAACCAGCCTCATTTAATTTTAACGCAAAATAAGCCGGAGGATACGATGAACTTTAAGACTTTTACAATTTTATCTATCGTGATGAGCGTGGTTTTACTAATTACTGTGTTTATGCAAAAGGGTAGTTATGTTTCGCAAGCTAAAGAAGCATATGAAAAAAGTACTCAAAAAAACTATTCTGACGCTAGTTATATGGTAGATGCTATTAACACTGTGGTGCTTAAAAATAGCTTACTGTGGAAAATCGCCTGTGATGCTTCACAAAGAGCAAAAAACTCAAGGGATTTTGCTTTGATCGAAAAACAAAGCGATGTCAATAAAGTCCTTTTAAGCCCAGACACTAAAACAGACAAAGAGACTGGTTACCTAACTCGCAAAGTGGCCTGGAACTCAGATTACTACATAGTCGCCAGTTTCAACAAAAAGAATTCGGCACTTGTAGATATCAATGTAGATGCCCTTTTAGGCAGAGTTGAAAAATCAGTTGAGGACCACGGATTCTCCGAAGAAGATTTCGAATCGGAAGAAAACTAACCTTTAATTAAAAAATGCTTTTACAAAGAAACCCTCAAAAGTCAATGCTTTTGGGGGTTTTGTTTATCGAATAGAATAAAAAAAGAGGTGTCTTAGGCTTTCTTTGTTTCGAGGTATGCTTTCAGGTTTGCTAAAAAACGGTCGTTTTGCGCAGCAGTGCCGACAGTGACTCGGAGGGCTTGTCCCATTTGTGGTTGGGGGCGAACGATTGTTCCTTTGCGCTGTAGAAAATCAAAGGCCTCTAAAGGCGCTTGAATACCAAAGACGACAATAAAATTAGCACGGCTCGGAATATAAGGTAGACCAAGCGCTTCAAATCCATTCTTTAATTGTGTTAATCCCTGAATGTTGTTTCCACGCACTTTTTCTACAAAGCCCTGGTCTTCTATGGCTGCGTTAGCTGCCACTTGAGCAATACTATTTACATTAAATGGCTCGCGTACTCGGTGAATTAAACCAATGATGTCTGGGCGCGAAATGGCATAACCCACTCGAAGACCAGCAAGTCCGTATATTTTTGAGAAAGTCCGGCAACAGATGATGGGGCGCCCTTTTTCTATCAAAGGAAGCATATTAGGCGCATCGGCTTCAATGAATTCAGTGTACGCTTCATCTATCACCAAAATAACGTGTTCGGGTAGGCTCTCGGCAAAATCTAAAATTTCTTGAGCCTTTAGTTCCGTCCCTGTGGGGTTGTTTGGGTTTGCTAAGAATATAATTCTAGTCTTCTCATTTACCGCGTTTCTCATCGCATCTAGATTATAATTAAAACCGGGAGCTGGCATTTCCACTTCTACAGGCGTTGCGTTCATTGCTAGTGTCGCTAGTTTATAAACAGCAAAACCATGGTTACCCATAATCGCTTCGGTACCTGGTCCTAAAAATACTTGGGCAATCATATCTAAAAGTTCATTAGAGCCGTTTCCCACAACAATCTGTTCTCGTCTTACATTTCGAAACTCACTGATTTTTGAAATCAAGTCGTAGCAACCACCATCGGGATAAAGGTTGATTTCTTTTAAAGCCTCTTGTGCAGCAGCTAATCCTTTAGGGCTTGGTCCAAATGGGTTTTCGTTTGAAGCGAGTTTGTCGATTTCATTTGGATTTAATCCAAATTCACGGGCTGTATAGGCAATAGGCTTTCCAGTAACATAAATAGGTTGTTTTAATAAATGTGGCTGAGCCAATTTTTCTGCATTCATAGAATTCCTTCTTTTCTTTTGAGAGCAAAATTTACAAAGGCTTCTCAATATCGTTTCTAATAAAAATTAAAAAGTACTATAAAAGCATAAAGGGGTGTTTTTTTGAGCAGTATTTCAAAGTGATTTAGAAGAATAATCGCATGAAACCAAGTCTTTTTGGAGGGTTCTATTGCTGAAAGTGGGGAAAAGTGGTATATTTTGTAATGTTGTGGTAACAAGTGGGTTATAATTCATGAATCTTGATTTCTTCATTGGCCAGGCCAAAACGGCTATCGACGAAAAGGGAAGGACTTCCTTTCCTAGGGAATTTCGTCGGCAGTTGAGCCCAGAAGAAAGCGAAAGTTTGGTGGTCTCTATCGGCCCTGAGCGAACGCTTATTCTGTATGAGCTAAATGAATTCAAAAAGTTTATGACCGAATTAAACGCGCGTCCCCGTACACGCCAAACAGAAGCACTTCGGAGCACTATCCAAGGCCACACCAGTTTTACAGCGCTGGATGGACAAAACCGTATTTTACTTTCAAAAAAATTTTTGGAGTACGCTCAATTAGAGAGCGAAGTATTGTTTGTTCCTCATGTTGGAAAGTCTTTGAAATTATGGAATCCAAGCACTTATGAAACCTTGTATGGCTTTAGCCAGGCTAAGGACTATGAGACTTTTGATGCTGGATTCTTTAGCGACGTTTGGATGGGGGACCCCGATGAAAAACAATAGAAGCTACCACGATCCCGTCCTTCTTCAAGAATCCTTGAAATACCTGTCCATTTTCCCTGAGGGCGTCTATGCAGATTGCACTTTAGGGGGCGGTGGGCATTCTTTTGCTATTGCAGAGCGTCTTGGTCCTCAAGGGCGTTTGCATTGCTTTGACCGGGACCCAGAGGCGATTGAATACGCATCGCAAAGGTTGGCGGCATTCAAAGCTCTCATCACTTTTCATCCAGTACCTTTTTCTGAATTGGAAAATGAAATAGAAGCGAGTTTTCTAGACGGTATACTTTATGATTTAGGCATTAGCAGCCATCAAGTAGATGATTCTGCTAGGGGTTTTACTTTTACTGGGGATCAGCCATTAGACTTGCGGATGAACCAGCGTGAAGACACCAGTGCCCAAGGATGGCTCCGTCAAATTTCGGCGGAAGACCTTTCTAAAGTTTTTTCTCTAAACGCCGATTTAGAGCGCTCTAACAGACTTGCATTTCGCCTTATAGAAAAAATAGCGACGATCTCAGAAGATATTTTACCCCGAGATATAAAGAGTGTGGTGGAATCTGTTTTTCCCGATAAACGTCGCGACATCAATGGCATTCTCGCTAGGGTCTATCAAGCAATTCGTATGGAAGTCAACGAAGAACTTTCACAAATAGAAAAAAGCTTGCGTGGTGCTGTATCTTGCCTTAAGACGGGTGGGTACTTAGTTGTTATCTCTTATCATTCTGTAGAAGATCGCTGTGTCAAAAACACAATGAGTGCTTTTGAAAAAGATTGTATTTGCCCAGAAAAATTGCCGGTTTGTCAATGCGGCGGTAAGCATCGTTTATTAAAAAAAGAAGTGCGTAAGCCTATTCTACCAAGTGCAACAGAAATCGCCAAAAATCCGCGAGCAAGGTCTGCAAAGTTGAGGGTGTATAAAAAAATATGACAAGCATCTTCAAAACAAAACTAACAG
Source organism: Fibrobacter sp. (assembly GCA_012841225.1). Lineage (GTDB taxonomy): Bacteria > Fibrobacterota > Fibrobacteria > Fibrobacterales > Fibrobacteraceae > Fibro-01. The sequence goes on along the minus strand of DUVD01000059.1, from coordinate 20,118 downwards.
AACTGTCAAACGGTAAAATGATTTTACTAGTGGTTTTGATTATGTTCGTTGTTTTTATGTTGTTTGTCCTTCCCATTTGGTTTCAAAATCGTTACATCGAATTATCAGAAAAAGAAATATTACTCTCTAATGAAATAATAGAGTTAAAAACAGAAATTTCTCACCTACGTTTATTAAACAACAAGCTTTCTTCCTTAGAACAGCTTTCTGCTTTTGCAGTTGTTCGCGGTTTAGATTACAACATTGTTCCTATTAAATTGATGCCAGTTGGGGGGAACTAATGTTTTTAGATCGTTTAGGTTGGTTGACTTTACTCTTTGCTTGCTTTTGGCTTGTGTTAGTGTCTCGCACCTTTCAAATACAAGTTTTAAATCAAGAGACTTATAAAGAGCACGCGCAAGAATATGCCATTCGCCAAATGAATTTGTATGCAGAAAGAGGCCAGATTCTAGACCGAGAAGGAGTTGTTTTTGCCGATAACATCAAAGATAAAGAAAACAAGTACTTAGAATATAGTCGTATTTTTTTGCAAGGTAAAATTGCCTCTCAGCTTATTGGTAAAGTAGGTTACAATGGACGAGGCGCTATGGGACTTGAGCGCGAATTCGACGAAAAACTTCGTGGTAATGGTGGGTACCTTTTAAGCGTTCAAACCGCTCGTCAAAAAGTAATTCATGGTTTAGAAAAAGACTATGAAGAAGCGATTCCCGGAAAAAACATGGTCTTGACTATTGACCGTGATATGCAAGAAATTGTCGAGAAGTCGTTAAAAGATGGCGTTGAAACCTATAAAGCCACAAGTGCTAGCGCTATTGTAGTGAATCCATTTACCGGAGAAATCCTCGCTATGGCGAGTTACCCGACTTTTGACCCTAATCAAAAGTTGCAAACATCTGCTTCACGCGCTTTTAGAAATGACCTAGTCTCTCTGTCTTTTGAACCGGGGTCCACATTTAAAGTGATTACAGCGGCGGCGGCTTTAGAAGAAAATGCAGTAGACCCTAAAAGAAAAATAAGTGGTGAAAACGGACGTTGGGTTTTATCGAATGGAGACGTTATTCGAGACACAAAAGATCATGGCGATATGGATTTGACAGAGGCGATGACTTATTCTTCTAATATTATTTATGCAAAAATCGCCGATTCAATTGGATCTGAAAACTTTTACCGTTTTGTACGCGACTTTGGTTTTGGAACTAAGACTTCTGAAGATTTAATTGGAGAGGAATCTGGATTTTTAAAAGAACCTCATAATTGGAGTGGCCGTACTCTAAAGACAATGGGTTTTGGTCATGAATTAACAGTAACTCCTATTCAAATGGTCATGGCTTTTTCTGCTATTGCAAACGGCGGTAAGCTAATGCAACCCATGATTATTAGAGAATGGAGAGGCGAAAAGAATAAGGTTTTAGAAAAAAACGAACCAATCGAAATCCGCCGAGTCGTTTCCGAGAAAACTGCGGCGCACATACGCGAAATGCTTTATCAAGTAGTCGTAAATGGAACGGCTAAAAGCGTGATGTCTTCCAAAATTTCCAACGTCGATTTTGGCGGTAAAACAGGCACCGCCGAAAAGTATAGTCAGGAGTTAAAACGCTATGATCACAACTCTCAAATAGCTTCTTTTATTGGATTTTCTCCAGCTAGAGACGTCCGCTACGTCTGCATGGTTCTTTTAGATGACCCAAAAACAAAAACGGTTGGTGGCTTAACAGCGGGCCCTGTTTTTAAAAATATCATGGAACGTATTTATTTTCACCCGCGTCTTTCTCCAACCCCCTATAACTTGGTTCAAGTGCCCAATAACAAAAATTGCGATATCGATTTTGTAGGCATGTCTGTTGCCAATGCTCAAAAGCTTGCAGAAAAAAAACGGTGCCCAGTAGGATTTGAGGGAGACGGTTCCGTGGTAATGTCTCAAAAAATAAGCGATCAAAAAGAAGAACGTTTAATTTTGAAAGCAGGGGAACTCGGCTATTCTAAAATGCCGGATTTAAGAGGCCTTCCATTAAAAGATGCTTTAGAAGCAATGAGTAGTGTTCGTATTCCTATAGAGTATTCTGGTAAAGGACGTGTGACTGAACAGTTTCCTGAGCCTTTATCATTAGTTTCTAAAGGCCAAACATGCAAATTAATATTAAAGGAGAAGGTGTAATATGTTATCCGATGCACTACTCCGTAATCTTAATATATGCGGTTTGTCCGATGATTCTCGCCGTGTGAAGCCAGGCGATCTATTCTTTTCTTTCCCTGTAGAAAACAATGAGTCTTTTGCTAAAACAGCTTTTTTAAAAGGCGCTGTCGCTATTGTCAGCGAAATAGATGCTCCCGCCGAAATGACTTCTAAATGGATTCAGGTGAAAAACGTTAAAGAAGCTCGCTTAAAAGCAGCAAGTTATTTTTATGGAAATCCATTTAGCAAAATAAAAGTGCATGCAGTCACAGGGACTAACGGCAAAACAACAAGTGTGTTTTTAATGGAAGCTATGTTGACGGCAGGAGGCAGAAAAACTGCATTGATCGGCACCATTCATAATAAAATTGGAAATGAAATAGAACCTTCTTCTTTAACTACTCCTGGGTTACTTGATCTTTTTGCTTTTGCAAAAAAAGCAGTAGATGCGAACTGCAGTGACTTAGTGATGGAAGTTTCTTCACACGCTCTTCATCAAGATCGAATAGCAGGCATTTTATTTCAAACCGCTTTGTTTAGCAATTTAACTCAAGATCATTTGGATTACCATGAAACCATGTCAAATTATTTTGAAGCAAAAAAGAAATTGTTCACTACTTACCTTGCTAAAGACAGCTTTTCTGTGATTAACATCGATGATCAATATGGAGAAAGTCTTTTTAATTCCTTAAATGGCAAGAAAGTGGCTGTGTCTAGATTAAAAAGACAAGGCGCCGATATTTATCCCACAGAAGAAGTAATCAATACCGAAAAAGGCATGTCGATTAAAGTATCGACTATTTCAGATGAACCATTCACCACCAATTTGTGTGGCGAGTTTAATATTGATAATGTGCTTCTTGTTTTGGGTTTTGCACTTGCCCTTCGTCTTCCAGAAAGCGCCATGCGCATAGCCTTAGAAACAGTTCGAGTTCATGGCCGATTCGAAATAGTTTATAACGAAAATCAAAAGCATGTTGTAGTCGATTACGCACATACTCCCGATGCTCTAGAACGCGTTTTAACCACTGCACGTGAACTTTGTAAAGGGCAGCTAGCCGTTCTTTTTGGTTGTGGCGGTGATCGTGATAAAACCAAAAGACCCCTTATGGGCGCTATTGCTGCAACGCATGCGGATGTGGTTTGGGTCACTTCTGATAATCCAAGAACGGAAGTAGCGAGTGAAATAATCAAAGACATTATGGCTGGTATTGATAAAAAAGAGAACGCTTTTCTTATGGAAAATCGCGCAGAAGCTATTGCAATAGCTTGTTCCTCCATGCGTGAAAATGATTGGTTAGTCATAGCCGGTAAAGGGCATGAAACCTATCAAATAATAGGGACAAAAAAACATCACTTTGATGATAGCGAAGAAGTGCAAAAGGCGATGTCATTATGATGAAGTTGAATTTAACAGTGGCAGAAATGTGCGAGATTTTGGAAACAGTGCCAGTCGGGTTGAAGGCAAATGAAAAGCGAAGAAAAGTGCAGCTCTGTTTGGACTCTCGTGAAGCAAGCAAAGGTTGCGTATTCTGGCCTATTAAAGGGGATCGGTTTGATGCCCATGATTTTATTGCCCAAGTAGAAGGGAAAGGAGCACTTATGAGTGTTATAAATGAAGACCAAGCAGGATTAAAATCTTTTAAAGCCTATGCGCCAGTAAAAGACACCTCTGAGGCTCTACTTAAATTAGCTAAAGGCTACCAACGTTTATTTCGTTTGAAAAAAGTTGCCGTTACTGGTAGCAACGGAAAAACGACAACAAAAGAAATGCTTCGCTCTGTTCTTTCTCGTCGCTTTAAAACACACGCGACTCATGGCAATTACAATAATCATATCGGTGTTCCCATGACGCTATTTCAATTAAAGCACAGTCATGAAGCCGCTATTATAGAAATGGGGACCAGTGGCCCTAACGAAATCAAACCACTTTCTTTAGCAGCAGAACCAAATATCGCTGTGATTACAAACATTGGCGCCAGTCATTTAGAAGGGCTTGGCTCTTTAGAAAATGTTTTTAAAGAAAAATTAAGTATTGTTTCGGGATTAACTAAAAATGGCCTACTAGTCATTAATGCTGATGATCCCTTTTTATCTAAAGTGCGCGCCACAAAAAGTTATAAGGTTCTCACTTTTGGTTTACGGCGCGGTATTATTAAACCGACTCGTTTAAAGTGGAATGAAAATGCATGTGCTTCTTTTGATATTGGACGCACCCATTTTGAGCTTAATGTAGCGGGTATTCACAATCTTTATAATGCTCTTGCCGCTATTGCTGTAGGTGTATCGCTTCGCATTCCAAAATCGGAAATAGCTAAAGCCCTCTCGTCTTTTAATGCTTCTAGTATGCGCATGGAAATTCATAAAGCAAATGGATTTCGTGTGGTTGCTGATTGTTATAATGCAAATCCCTCATCGACTCGCATGGCTTTAGAGACGATAGGCAATATCTCAGCTCGTGAAGGGCGTCGGTTTGCCGTTCTTGGCGATATGCTTGAACTAGGCGCTGAAAGTCTTAAGCTCCATAATCAAATTGGACGAATGGTCCCAGAAATGAATTTTGATTACCTAATTGCAGTTGGCAAACAGGCTAAAGAGTATCAATTAGGAGCAATTAGCGGAGGTTTTACTTCTCAAAACGCACTTTATTTTGAAACAGCAGCCGAAGCGATGGAGTTTCTTTCTGAGGAAGTCCGTCAAAACGACATTCTTTTAATTAAAGGTTCTCGTGGCATGAAGATGGAACAAATTGTGGAAATGCTTTTGCGTTTGGAGCCGGTGTACGGGGTATAATAATGGAAAAAACATTAAACATGAAGTTTGATAAAGGATTGCTGCTCGCCGTGATTCTGCTTCTTGTTGTTGGTATAGTAATTGTTTATACTGGTACTTCTCCTATTGCTATGCAAAAGGGATTACCTGCAGAATATTTTGCCATCTCTCACATAAAAAAAGTGTTGATTGGTTTGTTTGCCATGGTCGTAGTTATGATGATAGACTATTCTTTTTGGTATAAGCTAGCTCGTCCTCTCTTCTTTTTTTGCATGCTCGCTATGCTGGCTGTTTTTTTTCAGGGAGAGGCTGTAAAAGGGGCCGCTCGTTGGCTGAGTTTTGGACCTATTAAACTACAGCCTTCCGAATTTATGAAGCTAGGTATTTTTTCTTTATTGTCGGTTAAATTGGTAGAAGCTGGAAACGATATTAAAAACTTTAAAGTGGGCTTTATGCGCCCTATGGTTTTAGTTGGCATGGTAAGTATCGCATTATTTTTTCAGCCTAATTACTCGATGATGATAATGATTTTAGCCACCTCTATTGTTTTGATTTATGTATCGGGTGTGCCACTAAAGCACATTATGAAAGTTTTTGTCTTTTCTCCGGTTTTGGTGATTGTTGCTTATACACAAGCGTATCGCACCATGCGCATTAAAGCTTGGTTAGACCCTGAGAAATACCCCGATGTAGCACATCAATTAAGACACTCCTTGATTGCGCTCGGTAACGGAGGCTTTTCGGGTACGGGAATAGGGCAGGGAACGCAAAAATTAGGCTATGTCCCAGAATCTTATAAAGACGCCGCTTTCTCTATTTTAGGGGAAGAACTCGGTTTTATTGGCGCTTTTATCGTGTTGTTTTTATTTGCCATATTTGCTTATCGAGGCTTTCTTATAGCCCGCTCTTCTACGACGCGTTTTGGAAAATATTTCGCGGTGGCTTTAACCTCTTCGATTTGCATAAACATGATGATTCATGTATGCGTTTGTACTGGATTAATACCAACAACAGGGCAGCCTTTGCCATTCATCAGCTTTGGTGGCACTAGCTTAATCATTGCTCTCGTTTCGGTTGGGATTCTTTTGAATATATCTAAACCAAACACGGGTAAGCAAATACACGAGGTTCAGATAAACTCCACATCTTATTCTATGAGGTATACATGAAGCAAAAACGATTTTTATTTGTATGTGGCGGTACAGGTGGGCATGTTTTTCCAGCTCTTGCCATTGCAGAAAGCTTAAAGAAAATGGGTGTCACCGAAATCCATTTTGCAGGACGCCCAAATTCAATGGAAGAGCGTTTAGTTTCTCCTCATTGGCCTTTTCACGAAATCACAGCAGAGCCTTTGCGCCGCGGTAGTTTTGTTCGAAATTTGGCATTGCCATTTAAGCTAAGTAAGTCTTACATCAACGCAAAAAGAGTTGTTGAAAAAATAAACCCCGACGTTGTTGTGGCCACAGGAGGCTATGTTTCTTTCCCTATCGTTTTAGCCGCAGGCCGCTTAGGCAAGCCTGTATACATCCAAGAGCAGAACGCCATTGCCGGTGTTGCAAATAAATACGGAGCGCATTACGCTTCTATGATTTTTGTGACCTCTGAAGAGGCTCTAAAAGCATTTCAACACCCTAATGTTAAAGTGGTTGGTAATCCCGTCCGCGAATTACCTCCAAAAAGCAGTCTTTCACGTCCTCCTGAGTTTGCTAAAGATAAAAAAGCAGTTTTTATTGTTGGCGGGTCTCAGGGAGCTGTAGGAATTAATAATAAAATAGAAGAGGCAATTGGTCGCATCACTGCTAGAGACGATGTTAATGTCGTTTGGCAGGCAGGCGCTAAAAATATCGATGCTTTGCACAAGCGTATTGGTATTTTGCCCAATGTCATTATCTGTTCTTTTCTGGATAATATTTATTCATATATGGCTCACGCTGACTTAATCATTAGCCGAGCAGGCGCTTCTACATTAGCTGAAATCCTAGCTTTTGGAAAGCCTTCTATTTTACTTCCTTACCCTCACGCCACGGCAAACCATCAAGAGCATAATGCAAATGCAGTAGAAAAAGCAGGTGCATGTCTAGTGGAGCTGGATTCAGATCCCAACCAACTTTGGGATAAAGTAGAAGCATTACTAGGTGACCCTTCAAGATTAGAAGAGATGTCCGAAGCTGCTACCAAGTTGGGGGCACCTGATGCCGCTGATAAAATTGCAGCCATTATTTTAAAAGCGGAGTGCGAGTCATGAAGTTTATAAATCGAAAACGCATACAACGCCTTTATTTTGTGGGCATCGGTGGCGCTGGCATGTCTGGCATAGCCGAAGTATTGCATGAAAACGGTTTTATTGTGACAGGTTCGGATACTGGTGATGGAGAAGCTATTCAATACCTCAAAAAACTAGGTATCCATATAGATCCAGTTCATAGCCCCGAAAACGTAATAGATGCTGATTTATTAATTTATTCTTCTGCAGTTCAGCAGGATAACCCAGAAATTGTCGAAGCCAAACAACGCCGTATTCCCATTATTCGTCGCGCTGAAATGCTCGGTGAGTTGATGAGATTAAAGTACACCTTAGCCATTGCTGGAACACACGGCAAAACAACAACTACGTCTATGGTGGGTGCAATTTGGGAAAAAGCAGATTTAGACCCAACTGTGATTGTTGGGGGAGTAGTTAAGGGTAAGGGAAGTGGCGCTAAAGTCGGTCGAGGTTCTTATTTAATTGCCGAAAGCGATGAGTTTGACCGCAGCTTTCTTTCAATGATGCCGAGCTCTGCAATTATAACAAACATCGACGAGGATCATTTAGACACTTATAAAAATCTAGATGAAATTAAAAGCGCTTTTGTAGAATTTGCCAATAAGGTCCCTTTTTACGGGCAAGTCGTAGTATGCTTAGATGATCTTAATGTTCAATCCGTTTTATCTCGATTGACAAAGCCTCTTGTGACTTATGGATTTAGCCGCCAGGCTATGTACCGCATAGAAAACTTAAGCTTTAATAACGGTTCGCCTGTTTTTGAAATTCATAAAAATGGAAAGCTTTTGTGCGATTTTAAATTACAGATTCCAGGACGACATAATGTTTTAAATGCTACCGCAGCCATTGCCCTTGCTGTAGAAGAACAAATTTCTTTAGACGTGATTCAGAGTGCCATCGCTTCTTTTGAAGGTGTCAAGCGACGCTTCGAGTTTATGGGAGATCGAAATGGAGTTTATGTTTTTAACGATTACGCACATCACCCAACAGAAGTAACGGCAACCCTTCAAGGCTTTAGAGAAGCGTTTCCGGATCGTCGCTTAGTAGTTGTTTTTCAACCACATCTTTTTTCACGAACTAAAGATCATCACGAAGCCTTTGGAACGGCGTTTGGTAATTGCGACGTCTTATTTTGCAGCGATATTTACCCTGCGCGTGAAAAGCCAATCGAAGGCGTTAGTGGCAATTTAGTAGTGCAGAGTGCATTGGATCGTGGGCATTTAGACGCTCGTTTTGTGGGAGCCAAAGAATACATACTGCCTGCGCTCAAAGAAGAATTAAAAGAAAATGACATAGTCGTCTTTATGGGCGCCGGTAACATTTGGCAATTAGGAAAAGAGTTATTGGAGGATAAAGTTTGAAACCTGATAGAACCATATTCAGCAAGCGTCGTTTAGGTTATAACGAAGTCTTGCGAAAAGAACGTCGCCAAGAAAAAATTAAAAATGGTGTTGGCGTCAGTTTTAAATGGTTTGGTCGAAAAGGCTGGGTTGTCTTTTTGATTGTTATGCTATTGGGTGTCGGTTTCTGGCAAGGTCGTTATTACTTTAAAGAGCTCAATCCTAAAGAATGGCGCTCCTTAAAAACAATTCAAATTAGTGGAAACAGAATGCTCACTTGGGAAGAGCTAATACAAGCGTCTTGCGTTGAAATAGGCATGTCGATGTCGAATGTCAATGTGGACTCTGTAAAAAAACACTTGTTGGCCCTACCTTTAGTTTACTCTGCAGAAGTTCGCACTACCTTTCCTTCAGGTTTAGAGATTTCTTTACAAGAAGCCACTGCTTTAATGGTAGGGTTTGAAAAAAATAATTGGAAAGTCTATTCAGAACGGGGCATGATTTTGCCGACCGCCATTTCTTCTGCTTACCAATTACCAGTTGTCGATTTTACAGAAATGGAAGACTTACAAAAAATTGGACAGTTTTTAAGTACTATGAAATTAAAAAATGAGTTTCTTTATCGCAAGGTATCTCAAGTGTCCATCGACACTAAAGAAAGAGCGATAGAAGTTTTCTTCAAAGATGTTGAATTTAAAACCCTATTTTCATTAGAAAATTGGAACGAAAAACAGTTTGATCAATATAGGCAATTAGTGCGTGGCTTGTCGCCCTCTTTAAAGGGAGCGGTCATTGTTGACATGCGTTTTAATGGCTTTGCATATATAAAACCTTATGAAAAGAGGTATGGTGATGGATGATAAAAAGAAAGCTTTAATGAATAAAGAAAATATTGTTGTCGGACTCGACATCGGTAGCTCAAAAATAGCCGTTTTTATTGGCGCGCTGGAGAATCAGAACCAAGTTCGAGTCTTGGGTTTTGGAGTGCATGAACTCAAAAAGAATGCTATAACCGATTTAGACACTTTAATTCAGTCTTTAGGGAAGGCCGTTAAAGAAGCGGAAACTATGACGGGAATTGACGTAAAAGAAGTTTATGTCGGTGTTGCTGGAGATTACATCACTTGCTTTAAGTCTAAAGGCGGTGTTACCCTTGATCCCTCTAGAAATGAAGTTCGCGATTCTCATATTGCAGCAGTGATCAAGCACGCGAGTACACTGCCATCAACGGCAGGTGAAATTCTTCATATTTTTCCTGGCGATTATTCTTTAGACGAACAAAAGGGCATTAAAAATCCTATTGGCATGAGTGGCGTTCGCTTAGATGCAGAGGTTCAAATTGTAGCCGCTAAGCCACTACACCTTCAGAACGTCAGGAAAAGTGTAGAAAAGGCGGGCTTTGAAATAGCCGCAATGGTTTTAGAGCCCCTTGCATCAGCTTATGCAATACTCCACGATGAAGAACGAGAATTAGGCGTTGCCATTATTGACATAGGTGCAGGCTCAGCCGATTTAGCCGTCTTTTTTGAAGATACAGTTCGTTATTCGGTTTCTCTTGATTTAGCGGGAAACATCATTACAAGCGACATAGCCAAAAGTTTTGACACGCCTATTTCCATTGCGCGTGCCGAAGAAATGAAGAAAAAACATGGCATCGTATCGCTCTCTAATATTTTGGAAGACGAAATCATTGGCGTCCCAGGCATAGGTGATCGCGGCGTTGTTCCATGCTCTCGCAAGCGCCTAGCTAAAGTGATGCATGCTCGCACCAGTGAAATACTAATGCTGATTGCAGAAAACTTACGGAAACGTCAACTAGACAAGATTATTGGTGCCGGCATTGTCTTAACAGGTGGTACAAGCGCCATTGAAGGCATTGTTGAATTAGCAGAAGAAATATTCAAAAAACCAGTTCGTTTGGGTCAGCCCAAACAATGTATTGGACTTGGAGAATCCTTGTCTAAACCCTCTTTTTCTGTTGGCGTCGGTTTGCTTCATTACGCAGCCAAAACCAAACAAAAAAATAAAAGAGAAACTGGTCCTCAAGTTATTGTTGGTTCTCTAAAAACAGGGATCCATCGATTTATTCAAACTTTAAAAAATTACATCTAAACTCAATAGGGAGAACAAAATGAGTGAAAACAACAACTACATAAACATAGAAAGCGGTCCTCGCATTCTTGCAGGCGAAAGCCTTAGCAATAACGCTAAAATCAAAGTCGTCGGTGTTGGTGGTGCGGGCGGCAATGCTGTCAATCGCATGATCAAAATGAACATTGCCGGAGTTGATTTTGTATCGATTAACACCGATGCACTAGCGCTCGATCACAGCCTCGCTGGTGAAAAAATCACGATCGGCCAAAAAATCACCAAGTCTTTAGGAGCAGGCGCTCGCCCCGAAATAGGCCGCAAGGCCATTATGGAAGACAAAGAAGCCGTTGCAGAAGCATTAAAGGGTTCTGATCTAGTCTTTATTGCAGCGGGCATGGGTGGTGGCACTGGTACAGGCGCTTCTTCTGTGGTTGCGGAAATCGCTAAAAGCCTCGGTATTTTAACTGTGGCTGTGGTTTCCCTTCCATTTAGATTTGAGGGTCCTGTGCGCGCTCGTAATGCTGTAAACGGTATTTCTGCTTTGCGTGGCGCTGTCGATACAATTATCGTGATTAACAACCAAAAATTAATGGAAGTAATCGATAAAACGACAACTACAGAACAAGCCTTTGGCATCGTAGACGAGGTCTTGGGCAACGCTGTTCGCGGTGTCTGTGATATCATGCTTCATCATGGTAATATTCACGTGGACTTTAATGACGTTCGCTCTGTGATGGAAAATGGTGGAGACGCCTTAATGGGAACAGGCATAGCCGAAGGTGAAGATCGCGCTTTACGCGCTGCCGAAAATGCCATTAACTGTCCTCTTCTCGATGATGTCAGTATCTCGGGTGCTTCTGGCGTTTTGGTTAATATTTCTCATGGTGAAAACTTCACCATGCAGGAATGTTCTGTCGCCATGGAATACATCTACAATTCTGTCGGCGAAACTAATGACCCCTCCATCATTTTCGGTGATATCACTATTCCCGAATTAGAAGACAAAGTAAGCATAACAGTAATAGCTACTGGTTTTGGTTTTACTCCTTCAGAAAAAGCACCTTTAGCGTCAAACCCAGCAGCAGCGACAATAGTAATGCCGAAGGTCAACAGTAATAACGGTCATACAGTAGAGCAATCGATTCCGCGTCCAACAGCAAACTTTTCTGCAATGGCCAAAGCGCCAATTCAAGAAGAGTTAATCAAAGAAACGCCAATCGTTGATAAGAGAACTTTAGATGATCAATTCAGCTTTAATTCTTTTTGCGAAAGTGACCTAGATGTTAGGAACTTTAATGTGGAAGAAGAAGAGCAAAGCGGATTTGGTTTTGACGAATTAGAAGAAGAACATTTTTCAAAAACAGAATCGATTCGAACTGCAGAAGTTGATGATATACCTTTGAAAAATGACTCAATCAATTATTATGAACCGACTATTTTGCGCCAAGTGAATAAACGGTCAGAAATTTTTTAAAACGACCCGAAAACATTAAACCCCTTAATGTTTTCACTACAACAAAAAAAGACTATCGTGGCCTCCCTCCATGGTAGTCTTTTTGTTTTATAGTTTTTGTAGTAAAAGAACAAATTCTTCGGCAGCGCTGCTTATTTGTTCGTCTGTCAAAGTCGCTGCGCCAAAAGTGACAAAAGGCTTTTGCCATTCCATAGAGCAGGCATTTGTGGTCATCTGCATCGGACGAAGCATTTCTTCTGCAGTAAAGCGGTTTAACCCTGTAGGTGAAAAAGTTTCTTCCGCAGCCCCAGCACTGCAAGCCAGCAACACCTTTTTACCTTTTAAGAAATTTTCGGATCCATATAATATTGGGCTCAAGACTTCATCCTGCCAAAGGCGCAAAGAAGGGGGTGCATTATACCAGTGTACCGGGAATAACCAAACCACACAAGACGCTTTTCTTAAAAGAGCAAACTCTTCTTCTATTGAATAATGGTTCTCTTTTTGAACTTCGTCCAAATGTCGAACGGTCACATTAGGTAATAGACCTGCTTTTTGAGCTAAAGCCTTATTAATCCTAGACTTAGGATAGTCTGGGTGAGAAATTAGGAGTAAAATATTTTCATTCATACCCTAAAATATAAATAAAACTAAGAAATAGAGTTCTTTTTACATAATCTTTTATTATCTTATGAGACTATATATTGTATAAAAATAAGAAAAGGCCTGCAAAAAGTGCAATATGTAGTTGCGAAGGCCTAATTAAAAATTTAGAAGATGGAAAGAAAAATGATTTTAATGGTAAAAAAACGCGATGGTCGTGAGAAGCCCTTTAACATAGAAAAGATAGCAAGTGCAATGGGCAAGGCTATCAGGGCATCTGGAGAATTAAATGAGCGCTTGCGCGGTGACGAACAGCAGCTCAGTTTAATAAAAGCAAATCCAGAAGAAGTTTTAGAGGCGACCGCATTAAATCTAGCCGTTGCTGCTGTTGAGCACCTAGAAGCTAAAGGGCAAACGCACCCAGGCATTGAGGACATCCAAGACGCTGCCGAACATGTTCTTGTGGAACGAGGTTTTGTAGAAACAGCAAAGCGCTATATTTTATATAGGGCTGAGCGCTCCAGAGTTCGTGAACTCGATACCCGTCTAATGCGCACCTTACACGATATCACATTTAGTGATGCCGAAAAATCGGACCTCAAGCGTGAAAACGCGAATATTGATGGCGACACAGCCATGGGCACCATGTTAAAATATGGTTCGGAAGGCGCTAAGCACTTTTACACCATGGTGATGTTGAAGCCTGAGCATTCTCAACTTCATCAAGACGGCGATATTCACATACACGATTTAGATTTTTATTCTTTGACTTTAACCTGTTGTCAAATCGATTTAACCCGCTTGTTTGATGGCGGATTTAACACAGGTCACGGTCATCTCCGTGCTCCAAAAGACATTCGGAGTTATGCCGCACTGGCAGCTATTGCTATCCAGAGCAATCAAAACGATCAGCATGGCGGTCAGTCGGTTCCAAACTTTGATTACGCTCTCGCCAATGGAGTGCGCGTTTCTTATCGTAAGTTTTATCGTGCTAATATTATTAAAGCATTAACGATCATGAGCGATTTAGATGAGCTAAACATTACCGAGATCATTAAAAAGCTACATCAAGAATTGAGCGAGTTAAGCATTTTTCCCACCTTGGATCCAAACCCTCAGTTTAAAGAAAACGAAGCACGTGAGTTAGTCAAAAACTTCCCAGTCGATATTGTTGCTAAGGCTCAAACGTTCGCTCAGAAACAAGCTTATCAAGAAACGGATAAAACCACATTCCAAGCCATGGAAGCCTTTGTGCACAACTTAAACAGCATGCACAGTCGCGCTGGGGCGCAAACGCCTTTCTCAAGCATCAACTACGGGCTCTGCATAGAACCAGAAGCACGAATGGTTATGCGCAACTTACTGCTTACTACCGAAGAAGGCCTCGGCGCAGGTGAAACAGCAGTTTTCCCTATTCAAATATTTAGGGTTAAAGAGGGCATTAGCTTAAATCCAGGAGACCCTAACTACGACTTATTTAAGCTCGCGTGCCGTGTTAGTGCTAAACGCTTGTTTCCTAATTTCAGTTTTCAAGATGCTCCTTTTAACTTGCAGTATTACAAGCCAGGTCAACCAGAAACAGAAATCGCCTATATGGGTTGCAGAACTCGAGTGATTGGCAATGAAATAGACCCCGATCGTGAAATTACTTTTGGTCGTGGCAACTTGAGTTTTACCTCTATTAACCTGCCCCGGATTGCTATTAAATTAAATGGCAGCCAAGAATTATTCTTTAAAGAACTCGATCGTCTTTTAGAGGTCGTTCGTGACCAGTTGCTCGAGCGCTTTGAAGTGCAATGCCGTAAAAAAGTAAAGAACTTTCCCTTTTTAATGGGGCAAGGCGTTTGGATAGATTCCGAAAAATTAGGCTGGAACGACGAGATTCGTGAAGTAATTAAGCACGGCACACTTTCAATTGGTTTTATAGGCCTAGCCGAAACGCTGGTTGCTTTAACGGGCAAGCACCATGGTGAATCTGATGAATCTCAACAATTGGGATTAAAAATTATCACGCGCATGCGAGAATTTTGCGATAGTGAAAGTAAGCGCTTAGGTCTTAATTTCTCTTTGTTAGCGACCCCTGCAGAAGGTCTTTCTGGGCGCTTTGTCCGCATTGACCGCAAGCGCTTTGGCGAGAAAAAAGGCATCACAGACAGAGATTATTACACCAACTCATTTCATGTGCCAGTGTATTATAAAACAAATGCCATGCACAAAATAGAAATCGAAGCCCCTTACCATGCGCTCACCAATGCAGGTCATATTAGCTACATCGAACTCGACGGCAATCCAAGCCACAACTTAGATGCCTTCGAAAAAATAATTCGAGTGATGGCTAAATCGGGAATGGGCTATGGCTCAGTCAACCATCCATTAGATCGCCATCCAGAGTGCTCTTACACAGGGATCATCGGAGACGAGTGTCCTAAATGCCACGCCAAAGAATCGACAGGTGCGAAATTCGAAAGAATACGCCGGATCACGGGGTACTTAGTCGGCACTTTAGATCGCTTTAATGACGCAAAAAAAACAGAGGTGAAAGACCGGGTAAAGCATGGATTATAGTGCACCAGAGAAGCCTGTTTTAAGGCTCCGGATTTCGGGAATTGAACCAGAGTCCATTGTAGATGGGCCAGGCATTCGAATGACGATTTTTACCCAAGGATGTCCACACCTTTGCCCAGGCTGTCATAACCCGCAAACCCATGACTTTAATGGTGGCCACTGGATTCTCATTAGCGAAATTCTAGAAATGATCGAAGAAAACGAACTCCTCGACGGCATTACCTTTAGTGGGGGAGAACCGTTTTCTCAAGCCCAGGCGCTTGTACCGCTTGCACGTGAGATCAAAGAACGCGGTTATCACTTAGTGATATATACAGGGCATGTTTACGAAGACTTAATCTCTAATTCGGCAACAACGCCTGCATACCTAGAACTCCTCTCTTTTGCTGACCTATTGATAGACGGCCTCTTTATTTTTGAGCAGCGTACCCTAGACGTCCCTTTTAAGGGATCTGCTAACCAAAGGGTTCTTGACGTGCAAAAGAGTCTTTCCGCGGGGCAAGCCGTTCTCGCTACTTTTTGAAAATTCTTAAAATTCCATTTAAATTAAGAAAGGCCATCTTAACGATGACCTTTTTTAATTAAGAGCGGGAAAAGAGATTCGAACTCTCGACCCTAACCTTGGCAAGGTTATGCTCTACCAACTGAGCTATTCCCGCTTAATTAAGTGTGAACAATATTAATTTATTCCGTTTTCTCTGTCAAGGGAAAATGCAAACTATATACAGAAATAGTCTTTTTTTTGCCCTTTAATTCAAAAAAACCCTGCTTTTGAGGATATAGCTTTTTAATTTCAGGCATTTTGCTCACAAATTCTTCAGAGACGATAAATTCTTGCCCTATCTTAGCACAAAGAGTTTCAAGCCTAGCGGTCGTATTCAATACATCGCCATGATAAGCGATTTCGCTACCAAAATTACCCACTTCAGAAACAATTACTTTACCACAGTGTGCTGCCCCTTTAAAAGTAGGTGCTACGCCATAATTTTTTAAAAACGTCTTTTTTGTTCTATCTAAGCAAATCTGAAGGTCATAAAAGCAAGTCACAGGTCTTGGTTTTTTTAAGCAAGATTTTAAAGGCCAAGTCAAATAAGCCCCATCACCTGCAATTTGGTAAATTTCACCCCGATTTTCTTCGCAACAGTTGGACACAAAGCGGTAGTAATCTCTTAAGAAATTGCTGTACTTAAAGTGGCCGAGCTCTTCGGCGATGGTCGTTGAATTGCGCAAGTCGATTAACATGAAAATACGATCTTCTTCTGAAGGCTCTTGGTATTTGCCGAGTATCGTATTAATAAAAACTCGAGTGCCAAACTTTTTATGAACCGAACGCACAAAGGTGATTAGATAACCCATTAAAAAAGAGTACAGCATAAACAGCTGAACAAGTGGGGTTTTAAGAAGAAGCCAGAGTAATTTAAAGCTCTCCTCGCCGATCATTTCACCAGTGCTATAAATGCTCCAAATAAAAACGCAAATGGCAATGTTAGAGAAAATAGCCACAATAAAATAGGACGTTCGGATTAAAACAGCTACCCATATAGGTCGGTGGTCTCGGTCGTCTTCTAATACCACAACATCATAAATACCATGGGAGAGGCCTATTAACAAAGCAAATTGAAAAATGAATATAAAAGAAAAAACGTAGTTTTCTTCTGAACTATTGTAAAAATCAAATGAGGCAAATAACAAGCAAGAAAGAATCCAACTAAGTAGGTAGAAGCCAATGGCTTTGAATTTTCTAGCGTTTAAACGAGTCATCATCATAAGCTAATGCAAAAATAAGGGGAGTGACCAAATCATAATGACAATAAAAATGTCTTTATATGATTCTCCAAGAAGTAAAGTAGAACTAAAAAATAAAACTAAAAAAGATAAGAATAAAAAAAGAACTAGCGAAAGTCTTCCAGTCAAGAGCGCTTTAATTTTCAAAAAAATCAAGTTTTTCACAAAATCAATATACATCTACAAATTTAAAAGAGAGCTTATTTGTTATATATAGAGTTATTTTTTCTATTACTATTATGCAAAGCCTTTATATTCACGTTCCTTTTTGCGCCAAAGTTTGCCATTATTGCGACTTTTCAGTCCTTTCTGCCCCAGAAAGGCTTTACGAAGATTATTTGAACTTATTACAATCCGAAATGCGTGTCATGTTCAAGAAGTTCCCCTCATTTGCTACGAATTCTAAAACACTTTATTTCGGGGGAGGGACACCTTCGGTCTTAAATGTAAAACAACAGGATCGAATTTTTTCTGCCCTATCACTTCATGGCTTAAACACACCTTCGCTTCTTGAGTTTTCAATGGAAGTGAATCCGGAATCGTGTTTTGATGATCGTATAGAAAACGCCGTCGCTCATGGGGCGAATCGCTTTAGCCTTGGTCTTCAAACGTTTCAAGAAGACTTGCTTTTAAGAATAGGTCGCTCTCACGATGTTCAAACAGGGCTTGCCGCCTTGAATAAATTAATTGCTTGGAAAGCACATGGAGTAAGTCTTAGTGCCGACTTGATGTTCAACTTACCAGGCCAAACGCTAGCTCATTTTATTTCAGATGTTTGTTTTTTAAGCGAACAAAATTTAGATCATGTTAGCTTTTATGGATTGAATGTTTCTCCTCACACCGTTTTAGGGTCGAGAGTGCGTCGAGGCTTTGAACGTATAGAGGAAGCGGATTACGAACCGATGTATTTAGGTGGAGTGGACGCGCTTTTGAAAGCGGGTTTTGAACGTTACGAAGTCTCTAATTTTGCTAAGCCAGGCAAAGAAAGCATACACAATAAAAACTATTGGAGCGGCGGTTCATATTTAGGTCTGGGGCCCGGAGCGCATAGCTTTGTGGATCAAGTTCGATTTTTTGCTCCTGAAAAATACACCGCATGGCGCGAGTGGGTATTGAGCGGGTGTCCAGAATCGACAATGGAATTTGATCCTATTGGTAAAGAGGAGCGTCTCACAGAAAAAATTTGGTTGTCATTAAGAATGGCCGAGGGATTAGACTTAATGAAGCTGAAAAAAGAAGAATCCATTTTAATTCCAGAAAAAGCTATCCAGCCTTGGATTGATAAGAAAATGCTCATTCGTGTTGGTGATCACCTCCGTTTGCAGGGGCGCGGGTGGGTTTTCATGGATTCAATCATCGAAGATTTTTTAGTGCGTAATATTCCAGTTTAGAGTAATCGAACAATAAATGCCTTTTTTTGCGTTAAAACGTAAGTAAATAATATTTTTCATCTCAAAAAGGTTATTTTTTTGAAATGGCGAAATGATGTGAACCCCATCATTAGTGCAACTTGCTTTAGAAGTTATTTTAAGGGTATGGTCTTTTTTGCATTTTTTGTCAAGGTTAGAGAGATGAAACGATTATTAAGAATAGTTTTCAATTTTAATGTAAGCATACTTTTTGCTTTATGCTTCTCTAATCTCTTTGCTGCCGAAAAAATAGATTGCATTAATCCTACAGGAAAATTTGATCAGCGCTGCGTTTACTTTTCAGTTGATGTGACAAAAGGATTAAGACTTTTTGTGGTAAATGAAGGGGATCCTCTTTCTTTCGATTATGCATTGAGCAATCAAAATTTTTATGTCTTCCATCCATCGATAGAAAAACAAAACGCCTTATATCCAAAAGATTCTTTGCGCGTTTCTTTAACCACGTGCGCTAATCCAGACTCCCTTTTAACAACAAATAATAATTTGGTTAATGCAGGCGATTCCGCTAAGCGCGATTTATGCATCACTTCACATTACCCTACGTACAATTCTCCTGTAGGGACAGCGTTAAAGGCAGATGCTAGTGATGCTAATGTAGTCCGCATCTATAATTTTTACGCTCCACAAATCGAGTACGTTGACAAAAATGGCAAACCGATTTCAAAAGAGACGGTGTTGTCTGGAGAAGTCGGAAGCGAAATAGAGCTTGGTGTACGACTGGTTATTCCTGTTGGTCCAGATTCTGGCAAGACCGACACTACCATTAATAAAACTTTTTTCATAGACGTTCCTCCTTCTTCTTCGGGCCTTGTTTTTTACAATGAAAAAGGCGAGTCCTTAAAGCTAAGCGACTCTACGATTCGTCTGGAAGTAACTAAAGGAACGGCTTCATTTTTAGTTAAAACAACTAAGGCAATCGATGGCGCGGTTTTTAATGTAGAAGGTTACCCTAGAGACAGTTCTTCTAGTGGCCAAACCTATCTTGTTTCGGAATTATTTCCAGGGACTATTTCTTTTGTAAATCCAGATATGCCTACCCTAGATAGTGCGGCTATTTTCGATACCGATGGTGACGGCATTGGCGATAGCATTGCGGCCTGGTTCTCAGGTAAAACAGATGCAGTAACGATGATTCCGGGGCAAACAAAATACAGCTGGCCTAATGGTGAGTCTTTTGAGACTTTCGCTGGAGATTTCTTTTACACAGAAAAGAAAGGCCTATTGCAATTGATCGACCTAGAGACGACTTACCCTAAAAAAGTTGGAGAAG
This sequence comes from Fibrobacter sp., assembly GCA_012841225.1. GTDB lineage: Bacteria > Fibrobacterota > Fibrobacteria > Fibrobacterales > Fibrobacteraceae > Fibro-01. The sequence goes on along the minus strand of DUVD01000059.1, from coordinate 373 downwards.
GCATCTTGAGAGTGGGCGTTAAGTCCAAGTTAAACGAGGCAGAGGCAGTGCTCGAAACAGAAATTCAAGATCGTATTGGTGCGGCTATTAGAACAGCTTCTTTGATTAAAGGCTCTGAAACAGAAGATGATACTTTAGTTGTGCGTTTTAACAAAGACATCGATCAAGACTTCAAAAAAGGGGATGCCTTTTACATTAATGGCGATTTGGTTTTTGTGACTGCTGTCGAAAAAGATGGTGATGTTTGGCGTTTTGCCGTAGAAAAAGGAGCCATCGCTAAAGGGGACTCCATCTCTATTTCCATTTTGGGCGGCATTCAAGCTGCCGATGGAAACAAAACAGGCCGCAATAAAAATGTGGTGGTCACCGATGC
>DUVD01000058.1 GCA_012841225.1 Fibrobacter sp. | reverse complement strand
TGCGCTATGCTAACGGGCTCTATGGGTTTACTTCCATCGGCATCTATTGCCGAAGGGGCGTTTGGCCTGTACGAACCAGCTGGTGGCTCTGCACCAGATATTGCAGGTAAAGGGATTGCTAATCCTATTGCTCAAATTTTATCGAGTGCATTAATGCTTCGCTATACCTTTAAAGAAGAAGCTGCCGCCAAGGCCATTGAAAGTGCCGTAGAAAAAGTCATCTCTCAGGGCTTTCGCACTGGAGAAATTTGGACCGAAGGCTGTACCAAAGTGGGCACCACCGCTATGGGCGACGCCATTATTGCAGCCCTTTAATTTCACGTTATGGATTAAAAAAGCACCGGTTAAACCCGGTGCTTTTTTTTATTCTTCTTCATCCAAATCGACGTCTTCTGGTTCTTCTACCATCCACTCGCGCAAGCGGTCGGCGATTTCTTTTTGATTAATCGATTCTAACCTTTCGGCAAAGCGCTCAAGCGTTTCCGCAGCGAGGCCGGCGAGATCTTCTTCAAAGCGATCGATATACGCTTTAAGACGATCAGGTTTTTCTATAGAGATCAACAAGTCGATGTAATCCTCGTTAATGTTATCTCCTAAACGGTATTTTTCGTGCTCGTCAAGTAGCACTTCGGCGCGTGCTGGCAATACGATTTGAGATACCCGCGCCAAATGAAATTCTTTAGGAAACTTTTCATAAAGCGTTTCGGCGAGTTTAGTAGCCTTATCCATATCGCCTTCTTTATGAGCACAAGCCACAGAGAGGTCTAAAAACTCCTCTTCGTCTTTGTTACCTGGGTCAATGACTTCCGAAAGGAAACGTTTTGTGGTTTCCAAATCGCCCGCCAAATAATACGCATTGGCAACATCAATAATGGTTTCATTAGAGCGATCTGGGTCTAATAAGAAACTCGCCTTTTCGTAAATAACGGGAGCGTTTAAGCCGTCGGCCATGTCGCGCAGGGCTTCAAGCACATCTTCTACATTTTCTAAGTCTTGACTTTGGACCGTCTCTAAAACGGAATTAGCCATTTCAAGAGCATTGCTCATGGGCAAAAATTCATTAAGCGAAAGGAACACTGCCGATCGTCCGTCTTCTCCTGTGTGGCGCACAGCAAGGTCGTGGACTAAGTCCATCAAGAATTGCTTGTCTTCAAAATCTGCAGCTGTTTCGATAAAGAAGGCACAAGCATCGGCGTATAAATCGTAGAATTCATCTTCTTCTTCTGCCTTAGAGAGAATGCCATCGGTACTCAAAAACCAACCTAAAAGTTCTAATTGCACTTTGGGGTTTTCAATTTCATCAATTTTATCTAATTGATCTTCGAGGATTTCGAAGAGTTTATCTAATTGGCGCATTGCTGGATGGCGGCCTTTAGCAATTTCGATGAGCACAAGGCGCGTGTCATCTTCTTTGCTTCTACCAACAGCCATAGCAGCGGGAGTCTTCCAAACCTTTTTTTTCTTATTCATTATTTTTCCAATTTGTTGCGAATTAAAATTTCACTTTTAAAAGAAGCGGAATCGATCCATTTAACCATTAAAGACACTTTGTTTGATTCGTCTAGCGCATGCCAGTACATCTCTAAAGTCTCTTTGGCAGTCGCCGCAATAGGCATTAACTGAGGTGAACCGCTAAAACTAGGAATAGGATTACCATCGGCTTGATAAGTAGAGATAAAATGCCCCAAGCTAGGTAGTTTTTTATCGTAAGAGTAAGTTGAACGCTCACAACCCGCTTCTTCCGAGTTGTCGCGAGTTTTAAGAATAGATAGTTTATACACAGCTGGGTTTGGTGACTTAAAGGTAATGCCAGAAATACGAGGAGTAAAGTTGGGAGCATCGGGTTCGTAGCAACGGGTGTCCAAAGCCCCTTCAAATGTGCCCTTCTTTTGCAAAGCATTAAAAACGGTATCCGTTTGGTCTCCATTGGTCACCAAGTGAAAGTCAGACCCATGACGTGCGGGGTAATAGATAATTAAACTAGGGTCTACTAACTTAGATTTGTCAAATGCTTCGGTACGCATAAAGCCGGTGTCTGCATCTAAAGTAAAAATACGGTTGCGGCTGTTTTCGCTACGGCCCATAATCCAATACACTTGAACGTCAAAACGACCACAAGGGCTGGTGCCCAAAATAATACCGCGACCTGGGTAAGCGTTATTTGATAAATTTTTAAAATTAAAGATCGCTTCTTGCGAATATGCCATTACAACCTCGAAAAGTCTAAAGATAAAAAGAAAACCCGATGATTAAATCAACGGGCTCTAATTTATAAAATAATAGCTGTATTAAAACGAAGCAACAAAATTATCTGTAGAAATCAACGT
>DUVD01000315.1 GCA_012841225.1 Fibrobacter sp. | reverse complement strand
GAAAACATGATTCGCCATCAATTCAAAAGCGCTATTTCCGTTCGAGAAAAAGCATTTGAAGTTCGAGGCAATAAGCTAGGTAAGGACGCTCTATTTTCTGTTATCGCTTTTGTTCGCGAAAACATCCGCTACCGAGACGTGGCTTTTGGCGGTCATTCTTTAATACCACAAACAGCCGAAGTCACCTTAAAAGAGCGCTTTGGTGATTGCAAAGATCAAAGCCTAATTTTAAAAGAGATGCTTGGCGTTATAGGCATTCCAAGCTATTTGGTAGCGATTCACCTTACCGAAGCGGGCTTTGAAAAACTACCTACAATCCAACAATTTAACCACATAATTTTATATATCCCTGCAGGCGAAAAGTACCCCGAGATGTGGGTAGATCCTACGGATAAATTCGGTAACAACCGTCCTATTTCTCTTGATATGGAAGGTAAAACTGCTTTAATTATTGATGGTGAAAAAAGTCGCGTTACCACGACTCCTATTCTGGAAGATGATCAAGAACACAAGGTTTTTATCCATCATAAGCTATTTATTAATGCCAACGGCGAGAGTGAATTTAGAGATTCTTTAAAATTAGAGGGTAAGTTTTCCTCTTTTTTAAGGAACCAATTTTTTGGAAAAGAAATCAAAGAACAAGAACGCTTATTAGAAGAATTGCTCTCTCAAGGGATCCCAGATGTCTCGATTTCGCAGATCAAATTGGAAAACCTAACGTCGTTTGATAAGCCCTTTATTTTAATCGCCGTTTTTACGAGCAAGGTGTTTTTTGGCAAGTCCGACGGAGGCATTAAAGGCCGTTACCCCAATATTTGGGAACGCCATTTCATGCGCATGCCCAAAGTCAACAAAAGGCACCACCCCATCCGCATGCCCCACGAAACGCACTTCGAGGTTTCTTTCGACCTGCAAACCAATGCTGGAAAACTTGAAGTAGAACCAACAAGCCCATTTAAACGCGATTTAGAATACACTTCATTTGAAAAAGAAAAGAACAAGCGCCGTTGGACGACTTTTGCTCTTTATGCAGACCCGAACGAGTACGAAAAAATAAGAGAAGAGTGGAACTTCTTACTTTCAGAAACGTCACCGATGATTACCGTTAAGTAAATCAACCGCCCTGAGCGATCTCGATGACAATTAAGGCGTCGCCTTCGCTAAGAGTAGTTTGAGCCCATTCAGAACGCGCTACTACTTGCTCATTTATGGCAGCGGCCACACCAATGCGGTCGCAGCCTAAACCAGCTAAAAAAGCTTGTAAGGAAGAATTAGCCGGTACATCGACTGCTGTATTATTGTAGTTTATTTTCATATACACCCTCAATATAAAAAAAAATATGAAAGCTCTCATTATATCAGACATACATGGCAGTGCCTCTGCTACAAAAAAGGCATTATCTTACTTTTCATCGTTAGAATGCGATTATTTATTTTTATTAGGCGATTTATTGTACCATGGGCCTCGCAATAGCCTTCCTTTAGGCCATAACACGATGAATGTTGTCGACCAGCTAAACCCTCTGGCGCAAAAAATCATCGCTGTACGGGGCAACTGCGACTCTGAAATGGATCAAGATCTTTTGGCTTTTTCTTGCATGGCAGATTATACCCAGGTGCTCGACCAGTCTTATCGCCTTTTTTTAACCCACGGGCATTTATGGGAACCGGCCTCTTTTCCAAAAGAAAAAGCAGATGCCTTTCTCTCTGGGCACACTCACCTACCGGCATTACATTTTAATGCTAATGGCGTGTTGTGCTGCAACCCAGGTTCTATTAGCTTACCTCGCGGAGAGCACGGTCCTTCCTTTGCTTTTTACGAAAACGGTTCTTTTTCTGTTCGACTTTTAGATAGCGGTAAAGAAATCGCCCGCGAAGAAATGAAACCTAAGTTAAAATAAACTACTTTTAGATTTATGGTTCTTAACGTCATTTGGCTGCTATTCTTTTTTGGATCCTTTGTTGCTTGTATAGTGCAATGGGTCGTATTTGGTAATACCGGTATTTTTAACACCACCATGCAAAGCGCCTTTGAAATGTCTAAAACGGCTTTCGAAATTGCTCTTGGACTAACTGGTGTTTTATCCTTTTGGCTTGGCATCTTAAAAATTGGAGAAAAAGCAGGGGCTATTCAAATTCTGGCAAAGCTTGTCAACCCTCTTTTCATAAGGTTGTTCCCTAGCATTCCCAAAAACCACCCGGTCACGGGGACCATGCTCATGAATATTAGTGCTAATATGCTCGGGCTAGACAATGCTGCCACTCCAATGGGCTTAAAGGCGATGAAAGAGCTCCAAGAACTAAACCCTAATAAAGAAACAGCGAGCGACGCTCAAATTCTCTTTCTCGTTTTAAATGCAAGTGGCCTTACTTTAATTCCAGTAAGCATCATGACATACCGCGCTCAAATGGGTGCAGCCAACCCCTCTGATATATTCCTACCTATTCTTCTTGCCACTTTTTTTAGCACCATTACTGGTATTATTGTCACTAGTTTTTTTCAAAAAGTAGAGATAAAACACCCTGTCACCATCGCCTGGCTTTTTGGACTTACTACTGCTGTGGTTGGTACATTATTTTATTTTTCAAGGCTCACCTCAGAGCAGCTCGGCGCAAACAGTTTGTTTATTAGTGGTTTTGCCTTATTTGGCATTATCATCGCCTTTTTAAGCCTCGCCGTTTATAAAAAAGTGCAGGCTTTTGAAGCCTTTGTGGAAGGAGCAAAAGAGGGCTTTCAAACCGCAGTAATGGTTGTTCCCTATTTAATAGCCATTCTAGTAGGCGTCGCTGTATTTAGAGCGAGTGGAGCAATGGACCTTATTTTAAATGGGGTGTCTTACGCTTTAGCGCTAGTTGGAGTTGGTAGCGACGTTGTTCCTGCTTTGCCCACTGCCATTATGAAGCCTCTTTCTGGTAGCGGCGCTCGCGGCATGATGATCGATACCATGAAAACCTATGGCCCAGACAGCTTTGCTGGCCGCTTGAGTAGCATTTTCCAAGGGGCTACCGATACTACCTTCTATATTATTGCCGTGTATTTTGGTTCTGTTGGCATACGAAAAACCCGTCATTCCATTATCTGTGCTTTATCTGCCGACTTTGTAGGCATCATTGCGGCCATCGCCATTGCTTACTTATTCTTTCCGCCTATTTAGCGGGCTACAACGCTTTAGCAGCGTATGTCGAAACAATAAGAAATGCAATATAAGAAGCATAACAGAGTACTAAAATAAAACCAGAAATACGGTTAATTCTATTTTCTTTTTGGCGTCTAAATGCCATAGGAATTAATATCAGCGTTAAAAAAGCCATGATTGGCAAGTCTCTGTAAAGGATTTCAGGATCCGCTTTCATTGGGCTAATCAGCCCTGCAATGCCCACTACAGCGAGCGTATTAAAGAGATTTGACCCTAAAATATTTCCTAAAGCAATGTCGTTTTCGCCTTTTCTAACAGCTGCTATCGAGGAGGCTAGTTCTGGTAAAGAAGTGCCAATAGCGACAATGGTAAGCCCTATTAATAAGTCACTCACGCCAAAATAGTGAGCAATAGAAACGGCGCCCCAAACCAAAAGCCGGGAGCTTATAATCAAAAACACCAAGCCTAATATCAAGAAAAAAACAGATTTGCCTAAGGTGATTTTTTTTTCAATCGGCTCTTGATTTTCTAAAAAAG
>DUVD01000314.1 GCA_012841225.1 Fibrobacter sp. | reverse complement strand
TGCTTTTAATTGTTTTAATTACCTTTACCGTAGTGATGGCTGTTCAAGCGGTTGGTTTAATTCTTGTAATAGCCTTGCTTACCATACCCGCTTACATTGCCGAAACGCACGCAAAAAATTTGAAGGGAATGATTTTCATTTCAGTGGCACTATCGCTCATGTTGGTTTTAGCGGGTCTTTTTATTGCTTATGGCATCAATTTTACCGTAGGCCCTGTGATTATTTTACTTGGCGTTTTTTTGTATTTATTAAATCTCAGTGTGATGTACCTTAAGAAAAAAACGAGGCGTTAAGAATATGCGGCACTTGCTTTTTGTTTTGATGATTTTCTCTTCTTTCGCTTTAGCAACGGAACGTTCGCTGTTTGATAATCCCGATATTTCTACAGAGTACTCCTCTCTTTTGCAAGAAAAAAATGCGCGCCATGATTCCTTGCTTCCCGCTTTAGATGGAGATAAGGCTTTTGCCGAACTCGTGAGGACGCAACCTGGTTTATGGAGTTTGGAACGGTTAGGGAAAAAAGAAAAAGTGCTCACAGCCTTAAAGGCGAAAATCGTTTACATTGACGGCATTCGCGAAGAGCCTTTTTGTCTCTTAGACAAATCGAGTTCAAATACGGCGGGCGAATGGAATTTAAAAATAGGTGTTGACTTTGTTTCTGGTGGTTCTAATGTGGTTGGGGTGCACGTACAGCAGTGTTTGAATATGGTTCGCGACGAGCTGGGCTATATGATACAGCAAGGCGACAAGGTCTTGACAGTCCCGCCTAAAAAGGTGCTTGATAAAATTGAAAAAAGTGAAATCCCCTCTGTTTTAGATATTGATCTTCAAACGAAATTACTCAAGGCTCATGAATCGGTGGAGTTGACTGGCAAGTGCCCCAAAGATATAGAGGCCTATATTATTTTAATGGACGTTTGGGATCAAGTGAAAGAGTCACCAATGGACGTGGTTTCTTTGAATGACGAACTCAATCGAAAACGCAATGGTGGGCGCGCAGTTCAATCCTGCGCTTTTAGCCGGGAATGGAATAAAAGGTATCAAGAGCAGGCCTCTTTTGAGTGTGATATTGATGACCAGTTGTGTACTTATAGGCAATCGGAAGATGGCGTTTCTAAATGGGTGTATAATTTTGAGCTCAATCGATTTGAATACAAAAACAAAAAAATACTGTTTTGGAACAGAAGTCCTAAAAGCATTCATAAGGGCGGAATAATGATGGATCTTCGAATTATTCGCTTATCGACCACTCTTTATTTAGAGGGTTATATGAACGAAAAGCAAAAACCAGTGACCCTTGGTCTTTTGATTATACCAGAGGGTGATGAAGGCCTTGAAGAGGAAGAAGAGGGAGGATACAGCGTTGGAGATGAGGTTTTAGAGTAATCCGTTACCCTAAAGAGGGAATTCCTTTAATTACGAGTTGCCATTTGCCCTTTTAAGTTATATTTTCAAGATAATGGAGGCTATTATGCATATTTTTCATAAAGTTTTATCTGTCTTGGCATTGACCGCTGCGGTTTCATTTGCCACTGAAGTATTTGGCGGTATTGGGGTCACTATTTATGGTACTCCCGATGGGGTTCATGTAGTGGAAGTCATTCCCGGTGGTCCAGCTGCTCTCGTCGGCATTTTGCCTGGCGACCGCATTACCGCTATCGATCAAGTTTCTTTGAAAGGGCTTTCTCAAGATCAATGCGTTGAGAAGCTGCGTGGCATTCCTGCGCGACCTTTAGAAGCAACAGTCATTCGCGATGGTGAGTCACTTTCTATGGTCATGCGTCGAGTACAACTAACAATTGAAGACATCGATCCAACGGCTCTTTCTAATTGGTACGGCAAGGATCGTAAAGAATTTAACGCGGAAGAAATCAAAGTTTTTGCTGAAGCCAAAGTCGTTCAAAACACTTCTTTACTTGGCGTAATGCGTCGTGGTCAATTAATCTCTTCGGCAGTGAAAACACCTTCTGATGATATAGTTGGTGTGTTTGTCGACAAAGAACAAGTTTTTGACGCTCCTGCAGTGACGAAATCGCAGAAAGCAGCCAGCTCTTCATTAAAGAGCTTTAATCGTAAATTAATCGCTTTTGAGCTTTTAACGGAGGGCCCTGCTTCTTTGAAGATTCTCGATGCCAATGGCGAGTTAATCTCTTCAATTGAGCATCAAAAAGGCCTTGCAGGCATTAATACTGTCTCTTGGGATGGCTCAAAAATGCCAAGTGGCCGTTACCTCGTGCGTATTGAGCAAAACGGTTCTGTTTCTGGGCTATTTGCAGTTTTGCGCTAACAAGAACTTTTCTGAAATAGTGAAGCCTCTCTCTAGAGAGGCTTTTTCTATAATTGCGTCACAGTGTATTTTTTAAAAAATAAAATTACAGTTCTTTTTTGGAGTCTGACTTTTGTTGTATTTCTGCCAGCGCAAGAAATCACTCGTTTTGAATTGGAGGAACGAGAGCCAGTAGAAGACAAAGATTCTGTAGAAAATGATTGGTGGAGCGACGATTCTGCTTTAGATACGCTGCATTACCATGCGGTCGATTTGACTTATGACGTGACAAAGGCGACTTTTAATCTCAACCAAAAGGCGCAGCTCCTTTTTCGTACGGCAACCTTAAATGCAGATACCATTTGGTTTGATCAAAAAAACAGCATGCTTGCCGCTTCTGGTGACCCTATTCTCAAGGAACTCAAGAATCCCTCTCTTGCTGGCCATCGAATGAAATACAATATGAAGTCGAAGATAGGTGAGATCTATTACGCGACTACTTATCAAGACAATCAAAAATTAAATGGGATGGAAGTTAGGCGCTTACCGGATTCACGACTTCAAATCGAACGTGGCGACTTTAGTACTTGTGATGACTCAACACACCAGCATTATTATTTTTACGCGCGTCGCATGGTGGTTAAGCCAAAAGAAAGCATGACCGCGAGGCCAGTGGTGCTAAACATTGCCGATGTGCCGGTCGCCGTTTTGCCTATGATTGTAGCGCCTTTAAAAAGTGGGCGCAAGTCAGGTTTGTTGACACCGAAGTTTGGTGGCGATCAAGTGCAGGGATTTTATATGAAAAATCTCGGAGTGTACTGGGCGGCGAGTGATTTTTGGGACGCGACTTTAAAGGCTGATGTGATCGAAGGGTCTGAGGCGCGCTTTGAACGCACGACTTTCAACGGCATGATGCGTTATAAAAAGCGCTATGTATTAGATGGTAACATATCGGCTACTAGCTACCTAGACGAGTTTGATTTTGGCAACAGCGGCTATGATATTTCTTTTTCTCATAACCAAAACTTAACTCCCGATGCTAAGCATACCCTGAGCGGTTCAGGTTCTTTTGTGTCTAGTCAAACGGTACGCCAAGATAACGCACTCGACGCAGAGACTATTTTGAATCAGCAGGCTAATGCTCAAATGACCTACGCGGCGAGGCTTGGTTCCAACAAAAGCCTTACCGTAAAGCTACAGCAGCAACACAATCTCACTAACAATGTAATGGAACGTCAAATTCCAGATATTCAATATCGAATGAGTGGGGCCCTTTTCTCTTTTTTAACCCGTGATACGGAAGAGGCTAACGAAGAATCTTTTTTGGATAAGTTCAATTATTCTTTTACTAACCGAGCGAATTTATACTCTAAGCGCGCTTTGGACTCTTTGGCGCAAGAAGACACCACTGCTTGGTATTCGGGCTATATTGGTCAATTGGCCTTAGATTATTCCGGCTCTTTTTTAAATGTGATTAATGTGACTCCAAGAGCAAATTTTGGTGGCATGTGGTCTGGGCGGTCATGGATTAATCCAGAAGACGCCATCGAAGACAGAAAAGCCAGGAACTCTATAAACCCAAGCGATAACGATTGGGGAGAAGGGGCTTATAATCACAGCTATAGCTTAAATACGGACACCAAGTTATATGGCATTTGGGTGCCAGAAATTGGTCGTTTTACGGGTATTCGCCACGTCTTGTCTCCAGGAGTTTCTTATACCTACGCTCCCGAAATCGATTCTAATGCTCATTTTGTGCCTCACCCTTTACTAGGGCAAACCCCTTATCAAAAAGAACAGCAGACCATTGGACTTTCTTTATCTAATGACTTCGATATTAAGTATTTAAAAACAGTATTGGCCTCGAATCGTCGAATTGATAGGGATGATTCAACACAAGCTGAAAAAATTAAAGAACAATATGACACGCGAAGGCTTTTAACGACAAGGCATTCGACTTCATATAATTTTGCCGCTGATTCGCTAAATTGGTCGGACATTTCTTCTAGCTTTGGATTACAGGTTTTAGCAAACTACATCTTCACCGTTCGAACGACTCATAGCGTTTACCATAAGTATAGTGAAAATCCTTTAAAGGTCATGTTTCCAGAGCTCACCAGTTGGAGTTATGAACTTTCTCGTTCTTTTAATTGGAGTGGCGATTTAAATGCGGGCTTGCCGTCTCAACTGGGCAAGTATGAAATGAAAAAATGGACGGCGGGGTTTAATTATAGTTATGGCTTTTCGAGCACGCGAGCCGGCAAAGATTTATTTAAAGAAAGAATCACGCATTCTTCTTCTATCTCAGCAACATTTAAACCTACCGTTAATTGGGATCTCTCTTATAGTACTCGGTACGACTACACCGAGGGTTCTTTTGTAACTCATCAATTTACTTTTAACCGAACACTACATTGTTGGCAACTCGATTTCACTTGGACACCTAAGGGCCCTGCCGCTGGGTGGAGTTTTGCTATTTATGTACGAGATTTACCAGACATCAAGTTGAATGCGGCCAGTACGGAAAATTAGGATTTATGAAAGAACTTATTTTAGCTAGCGTCTCTCCTAGGCGATCTGACATACTAAAGCAATTAGGACTAACGTTTCGGGTAGAGCCCTCTACAGTTCAAGAATTTGGGTTGGAAAATGACCCAAAATTTTGGCCACGTTTATATGCCGCAATGAAGGCGAAAGAAGTTTCTATTCGTTTCCCCGAAGCGATTGTCTTGGGTTGTGACACCCTTGTCTATAGTGACGGCTTACCTTTGGGCAAGCCCAAAAATAAAGAAGAGGCTTGTTCTATGCTAGAAAGTTTGAATGGGCGTGTTCATCAAGTACTTTCTGGAGTTGCTTTTGCTTATGGAGGAGAAGTACTTATGTCGGGAATAGGGGAAACAGAGGTGTTTTTTAGAAATAATAAACCACAAGAGCTATTGGATTATGTAAATTCTTTAGAACCAATGGATAAAGCCGGCGCTTATGGTATTCAAGGGCGAGGAGCTTCATTGGTAAAGTCGATTAATGGTTGCTATTATAATGTAGTCGGCCTTCCTGTCGCCTTAATGTTGGATATGTATAAAGAGGTTAGAAATAGTTTATGTCGGTAAGTGAAAGCGCATTTGAAAACAAAAAAGAAAACGAATCCTTAGGCGAATACCTCGTTCAAGCTCGTAAAACCAAAGGTTACACGGCTGAAGACATGGCTCGTGAAATACGAATTTCACTAGACTTCATGAAAAGTATCGAAGCCAGCGAATGGGAAAAACTTCCAGTAGAAGCTTATGTTCGCGGTTATTTGAATTCAATTTCTCAAATTTTAGAATTGGATTCTAAAGTAGTTTTAAATCGTTTTTTAGTAGAAAAAGGTTCGGTTGGTCGAAATCGGGATAAAAATCAAGACCCTATAGAAGGCAATCCTTCTAATACTGATGAACATGAAAAGAAAAGTTTTTTTATTCCGATACTGATTGTTGTTTTAGGTCTCGCTTTTTTTGTCCTAATGAATTTCGTAAATCAATTTGAAAACACGGAATCATCAGAAGAACAAGTTATGATAGTGGAGACGCTTTTAGATGAACAAAATCAAGAGGAAAGCGTTGAAAGTACTACCTTGATTCACGATGCCGCAGAACTCGTCATTCTTGACTCTTTGGTGCGCGACTCCCTTCCTATTGATACCCTAGCGGTTGTTGCCGATGCTGATACGGCCAAGAAAAAGAAAGACCTTCCCGCGTCGGCTACTATTTTTATTTCCTCTTCCTCTAAAGACACGATAACAGCGAAAAAAATGAAAACGGTTATTGAGCTTATGGGCTCTGGCGTTACCACTTCTTGGGTTGGCATAAAACGCTATGAAACCGATACTGTTTTTCTTAAAGAGGCAAACATAAGAACCTTGGGTGGTCGCTTAATATATGAATCCTCTGATTCGCTCTGTGTTATTATAGGCAATCCAGACGCCGTCTCTAAGATGCTTTTAAACGGAAAAGAAGTTCCTTTACCTCAAATGAAGCCCGGTTTGGTAACTCGTTTTCGCCTTTTTGCGGGCAAGATTATTTAAGGAGATTGTTATTATGCGCTTTTCTAAAATTTCCAGAAAAACAAATGAGACTAAAATTGAACTGAGTTTGAATCTAGATGAAGCATCAAGAGGCAAAATTGATTCTGGTTCCGCTTTTTTAGATCACATGCTTGATTTATTTCAGGTCCATGGTGGTTTTTCATTAAATCTCTTGTGCAAAGGTGACATCGAAATCGATATGCACCACAGCATCGAAGACATCGGCATTGTTCTTGGGCAAGCGTTAATGGAATGCCTTGGCGATAAAAAAGGAATAGAGCGCTATGGCTTTTATTTTGTACCAATGGATGAGGCGCTTGCACGCGTTTGTGTGGATTTTTGCAACCGAATCGGCTTTGTCTGGAATGCTAAGTTGAGTTCTTCTGTAGGGGGCATCGACGCTAGCCTATTTGAGCACTTTTTTAAAAGCATCGCCGAAAATGCTCGGATGAATTTACATGTAGAGTTATTTTACGGTACCGATAACCACCATTGTTTAGAGGCTATTTTTAAAGCCTTTGCAAGAGCAGTTGCAATGGCCAAGTCGCCATCAACTCAAGTTCAAGGTGTGCCAAGTACTAAAGGCGTCTTGTAAAAGAGCTTTTTACTTCAACCGCGGTAGGCGGATCAAATCTCCTGCTTTTATCTTTTCAATAGAAAGGCCTGGGTTTACCGATTGAATGGCTGAGTAAGTGTAAAAACGGGGCAGCACGTTGGTGTTTGTCTTGTAGTATCTTCCCATCAATTGAAGCAAATCTTCGTTTTCTTGCGCCGTTACGGTAAAGTAAAGCGATTGATTAGAGGGGTCTGATTGCCATTTTTCTAGGGCATGCATAAATCGGCTAGGGAATGCTTCTGCAGAGGGCGATACAGGCTTTTGAGTCTTAGTCGAGTTATTAGATTTTTCTGCACTCTGCGGTATGGGCGGCATCACCACTTTGGGCATTTCAAAAGATTTTAAAGAAATCTCAGTTTTTCTACTGCTATCAGCATTTTTCTTTATGGGTTCTAATTTGACAATCGAGTCTAAAGAGTGGATGTACAGGCTGTCTGGCCATTCTTCTAAAACGTAGTGTTTTCCGACAAGTACTGGTTGATAATCTTTGTTTTCGACAGAACATGCAGCGAATAAGAGTGATAAAGAAACGAAAAGTATAATCATGCCTTAAAAATACTATTTATAGCCTTGCCAAAAAAGCTTAAAACTGTTAAATTTGACCTTTTCGCACGCTGTTTTAGCAGGATTTAAAATTATGAAAGAAGGCATTCACCCTAATTATAAACCAACCGTATTTGTAGATGCAAATACTGGCACGGAATATATCACTCGCTCTACAAAATCATCTTCTGAAAAGAGGGATATTGATGGTGTTGAACATAATGTGGTTTCTTTGGAAATTACGGCTGACACGCATCCATTTTGGACAGGCAAACAACATCGCATAGACACCGCTGGTCGAATTGAACGCTTTAACAAGCGCTTCGCGACTAATATTGTGGGTGCAAAACGCAAAACACGTAAAACTACTTCTCCAGAAGAATCTGCTGAATAGTTGTTTTGAAAATACGGTAATCTAAACCTCGCTTTAGAGGTTTTTTTGTAGTTGAAACCGGTAAAAAAGGTATAAGTATGATTAAAAAAATAGTTCTGTTCGCCATAGGCGTGGCTCTTGTTGTTGTTGCTGGTTGCGGAGAAAAAAAAGGGACCATTGAAGGTATTGTTCTAGATCCTTTTACAGGTAAACCCGTTGAAATGCCTACTGTTTGGATGGATTCTACTATCTTCTCGACTCAAAAAGCAAAATACGAATTTAAAACGGACCTTCAAAAAGGAGCATTTAAGTTTGTGAATGTTCCCGTTGGTGATTATTTAATTAAAACTCGTCGCAACCATTATGTTCTTGGTCAAGAAAAATTTTCAACTTCAGATGCAAATCCAGATTTGAAAATTACACTTTACACCTATAGTGATAAAGT
>DUVD01000313.1 GCA_012841225.1 Fibrobacter sp. | reverse complement strand
CAAAACGATGCCGGGCGGATTAAAGAAAGGCCTCTAGGCATCCTGTAAATAACGACATTATAAAAGCTCCCGACAGAGGCGCCAAGAGCAAAAAAAAGGAGTACTGCGTACCAAATAGGAACTATAATCATATTTAAAAGATAAATTTACTTTAAGCGATAGTTGATGTGAAAAGGATCTGTTTATGCGTTTACGCGGTATTTTTTTATTTCTTTTGTTTTTTATACTCTTATTCGGGTGTTCCAGAGAAAGCTCGATTAAAGAAAACCTTAATTTGAGAAACAATCACTCGATCGTTTTTGCTTTTCGTCATTCTTTCGATAATCCAGAAGCATTTGCAGACTCTATTCGGACTTTAGACTCCGTTTTGGTTTTTGACACCATCACCGTGACTGTGCACGATACTATTCATTTTATGGGTTTCTTGCGTCACAACGCCGAAAAAGTATACCGCTATGCTTGGCGGATGCATGATAACGATTCGGCTAAAGGTGGAGCCAACGCTAAGCCATTTGCTTATGCTTATGATTCTGTTGGTATATACTCCCCGTTATTTATCGCTGTCGATGGCAACGGAGCGAGAGACACTGCAGGTAGAGGACAATTTATTCGAGTCATCGACACACCGCCTAATCTTTTGTTACCGGCCGATACCGTTTGGACTCGTGCGTCTAAAGACGCCTCCTTTGCTATTGAAGCAAACGACTCTTTAGGCGAAGTGACTCGGATCTCTATCAATTGGAGCGGCGGCAAAAAAGCAGATACTTCTTATGCGGCTGTTTTTACAAAAGAAACTAAAGACTCTTTGTTTCTTGAGATCCCCTTTGACGCGGCCAATTTAAATAAAGATTTTAATCAAAAAATCATTATCACTATTTCGGATGAAGACGGCAACTTAACTACCGATAGCCTATTTTTACATTTTAATCAATTGCCTGTTATCGAGCTTTTGCAACCTGCCGATAACGGTCGTTATGCTAAAGACCAACGCTTCGCCTTTTACTACAGGGCTTCCGACGAAGACAACCCTGATCAATTAAGGTACTATATTCGAGCAGGGAAAAGCCCCACTGGAGACGGGACTCCACCGGTGCTCACCGATGCAAACCTCATCGCAGGCCCACTCAAAGAAAAAAGCTTTGAAGGTATCGATGAAAGTGGCACTTGGTTTATGGACTCCAAATTGCTCGGGCGACTTTATTGGCAGGTTTACGTTACAGATGGTTTCGATACAACCACATCCGAAACTTGGACTTTCTTTTTAGGGAACCTAAGCGAAACCACGGGTACATTCCGAGGAACTATTTTATTAGAAGGCAAAACAAACCACTCTGGCATTAAAATTGAATTTTTAGATTCTCTCGATAACCGGGCTTACACCACCACAAATAATAAGGGCGTTTACACTATTGACTTGCCTTCTGGGCTATACCACATGACCGCAAGAGACACCATTGGTTATGGTTTTACGCCTGGTCTCATAAAAAATAAATTCATTGAAGCGGGCGACATTGTCGACTTAGGCTCCATTACTCTTAAAGATCCAAGTGCACCAGTGATTAGTGCAGAAGACTTGGCCGACACACTAAGATACCGTGATTTTATTTTCACCGGTCAATTTGCAGATTACGGCTCTCAAGTAAAATCAGCAAAGGCTTGGCTTGATGGGTCGCCTGTAACCGTTTCTACT
>DUVD01000312.1 GCA_012841225.1 Fibrobacter sp. | reverse complement strand
AGAGGCGTCGATAGCGTCCCAGTTTTGCTTGACAACGGCGTCGCCTTTTTTCGAGTAGGTTTTCTTGGCGTAATCTTTAATCAATTGAATTGCTTGATCTTCGGGTAAAATACCGGCTTTAGCGAAGAAGCAAGTTTGCATAATGGTATTGATGCGGCGTCCCATGCCTGTTTTTTCGGCAACAGCGTAACCATCAATAACAAAGACGCGAATCTTCTTGTCGATAATTTGTTGTTGCACTAAGCGTGGGAAGGTATCCCAAGCACTATCTACATCATGAGTTGTGTTCAACAGGAATGTGGCGCCAGTTTTTGCATTTTTAAGCATATTGATTAAGCCTAAATGCGGCGTATGATGGCAAGCGATAAAATCCGCTTCGTTTTCGCCAATCAAATAAGGAGCGCTAATTTTTTCTGGTCCAAAACGCAAGTGCGAAGTGGTCATAGAACCCGACTTTTTCGAGTCGTAGACAAAGTAACCTTGTGCGTAGTTATCAGTATTGTTGCCGATAATTTTGATTGAGTTCTTATTTGCTCCGACAGTACCATCGGCGCCAAGCCCGTAGAACATGGCCTGAATGAACTTCTTTTTGAGCTTAAACGATTTGTCGACAGTTAAGCTGGTGTGCGTCACGTCATCATTAATGCCGATGGTGAAACGCGTTTTAGGATCTTTTTTGGAGCACTCATCAAAAATGGCCTTGACCATAGCAGGGGTAAATTCTTTAGAAGAAAGCCCATAGCGGCCACCGATGATTTTAGGAAGAGTGGATTTGCCAGCCATGACCGATTCGGTAATAGCAGTTAAGATATCTTGAAAAAGTGGCTCGCCAGCGGAACCTGGTTCTTTAGAGCGGTCGAGAACAGCTACTGTTTTAACCGTTTTTGGAAGAGCGGCGACAACCGCATCCATAGGGAAAGGCCTATAAAGATGAACGTTGAGGAAACCGACTTTTTCGCCTTCAGCGACTAAGTGATTGACGGTATCTTCGACTGTTTCGGCACCAGAACCCATAATAACAATAACGCGTTCAGCATCTGGAGCGCCCGTGTAGTCGACTAAATTGTATTGACGACCAGTGTGCTTTGCCAACTTGTCCATATAGCCTTGAACAATTTTTGGAAGAGCAATATAGAATGGGTTGACTGTTTCGCGGCCTTGGAAGTATACGTCCGGATTTTGAGCTGTACCACGCATGGTTGGGCGATCTGGAGTAAGGCTTCTGGTGCGGCAAGCCTTGACGAGTTTTTCATCGATCATGTCGCGAATGATAGTGTCGTCGACGGCTTCGATTTTCATGACTTCATGAGAAGTACGGAAACCGTCAAAGAAATGCAACATAGGGACGCGACTTTCGAGAGTGGCAGCGTGAGCAATTAAAGCCATGTCTTGGCATTCTTGTACAGAAGAAGAAGAGAGCATTGCAAAGCCAGTCTGGCGACAAGCCATGACGTCAGCGTGGTCACCAAAAATGGATAACCCTTGAGCAGCGATAGATCGCGCCGTCACGTGAAAAACGGTTGGGGTGAGTTCTCCTGCAATCTTGTACATGTTGGGGATCATCAAAAGAAGACCCTGCGAAGCGGTAAAGGTAGTGGTTAAAGCACCCGCTTGTAAGGCACCGTGAACAGTACCTGCAGCTCCACCTTCCGATTGCATTTCAAAAACAGAGGGTACCTGGCCCCAAAGATTCTTTCTACCGCTAGCACTCCATGCATCGGAGTGCTCCGCCATGGTGCTAGAAGGGGTAATAGGATAAATAGCGATTACTTCGCTCAATTTGTGAGCAATACTCGCGGTGGCTTCGTTTCCATCTACCGCAATCATTTTTTTTGCCATTGATATCTCCACTTATTATATGGTTCAAATTATAAAGTTCAATAAACTCGCTTACAAAATAGCTAATCTAAAGGTAGTTAGTTATAGAAAAACAAAAAACACTCTAGTTTTCGATCAATCATTCAATTTTTTACTTAAAAAGAAATAAAAAGAGCTAGTGTGCCCGTAAAAGTCTTGTTTTTCCAAATGGTTTCTTTTGTGTAAGGAATCTTCTTTATAAGCCTATTATTTAATTAATAATAAATTATTCTTAGTGCATGAAAAAACCAGCTTTACGCTATAATCACATCGGCTATGCTCCTTTGGCCCCTAAGTATTTCCTCGCCGTTGAAACGTCTTTTTCTTCTTTTGAAGTCCTAGATGAACTCAATGAGGTTGTTTATAGCGGCGAACTAATATCTCGTGGAGTTTGGCCTCCTACAGAAGAAAACACTCTTTTTGGCGATTTTTCTGCCCTTCAAAAAAATGGAAAGTACAGAATTGTTGTAGGTGATGCTTTAAAAAGCGAGTGGTTTACTATTGGAGGAGGCTGGCTGTCTGCTCAATTAAACGCTAATATCAAGTCTTTTTATTACCAACGCACTGGCGTGGAGCTTGTGCCAGAAAGAGCGGGCAAGTGGGCTAGGCCTGCCGCTCATTTAGACGATGATATCCCTTTTCACTCGAGCATGAATCGATCAGGAACTTGGAACGCTCACGGCGGTTGGTACGATGCCGGTGACTATGGCAAGTACATTGTCAATGCAGGTGTGTCTGTGTCTACTTTGCTTCTCGCCTGCGAACTATACCCAGAGACAATCAAAAAAACAGAGTTAATAGAAGAAGTACGTTTCGAATTAGAGTGGTTTTTGCGCATGCAAGACCACGATGGTGGTGTTTTCTTTAAAATTTCACCAGATCGATGGGATTCATTTATTCCACCTCACCAGACAGTCCATCAAAGGCGTGTTCTTGGCAAGTCTACCACCTCTACGCTCAATTTTGCAGGGTCGTTGGCCCTAGCGCATCGCGTGTTTAATCATATTGACCCTGAATGGGCAAAAACATGCTTAGAAAAAGCAATAAAGGCATACCAGTGGGCGCAGCTCAACCCCGAGGTTTCTTATCCAGATAACACAGAGGGTAGTGGCCCTTATGGCGATGAAAACTATAGTGATGAGTTTTTTTGGGCAAGGGCCATGCTTTTTAGAGAAACCCAAGATTCCGTTTTTATAGAGGATTTAAAGCGAGATGTGGCCACGCAAACGGTGTTACTCGACATTAGCTGGAGAGATACCCAAAATTTAGGTTGGATTGCACTATCGCTTCAAAATAGCGACCTTTCACTTCAATCTATTGCCCGTCGTAAACTAGAGGGTAGTGCCGCCGAAATAGAAAAACGTAGTGCAGAAAGTGCTTATCGCATTGCTTTAAGTACATTTCAATGGGGATCCAACGGTGAGATTGCAAACCAAGCCTTAACCCTTGCTGTTGTCAATGAGTGGCTTAAAATCGATAAATACACCGAATTAGTTTCTGAATTTGTCGATTATATTTATGGTAGAAACCCGATGAACGTCAGTTTTGTGACTGGTTCGGCTTGGAGTTCACCTATGTTTCCTCATCACCGCCTTTCTGGTTCAGATGAAGTGGAAGAGCCAGTTCCTGGATTATTGGTAGGCGGGTTGAATGAGCACCGTCAAGACACCCGGAGAGCCGTTGCTTACGAAAGCGAGTTACCTGGGTTTTCTTATTCGGGGGCTCAAGGTTCTTTTGCCAGTAACGAAACAGCAATCAATTGGAACGCCCCGCTTACTTTTGTATTAGCCTACTTGGCTTCCAAATACTAAATTGCTTTACTATGAAAATAGATCCGATTCAGGTTTTGACATGGGATAAAGCTCCAATACCTCATTTAGGGCAAGTAAAAGCCCTTTTGCAGGCAGGTGCACGTTGGATTCAGTTGCGCCAAAAAAATGCCGATGATAAAGAAAAACTAAAAACGGCTTTGGCGGTTTCGGCCTTGTGCCGCGAGTATCAAGCGACTTTAATCATCAACGACGATCCCCACTTGTGTTTAAAATGCAACGCTCACGGCGTGCACTTGGGGTTGTCCGATACATCAATCTCCGAAGCCCGTCATATTTTAGGATCAAAAGCCATCATTGGCGGCACGGCAAACACGCTCGAGCAAGTAGAAAAAAGAATGGAAGAGGGGGCTGACTATATCGGCTTAGGGCCTTTTCGCTTCACCTCAACTAAAGAAAATTTAAGCAGGGCTTTAGGTTTAGGAGGAGTGAGTGCTGTGACTTCATTCGTTCAGAAACGAGCTGAAAAAGGCCTTTATACCTGCCCTTTTGTGGTGATAGGCGGTATTAATCCTGCAGATCTCAAGTCTTTAAAAACGGCGGGGGCGAACGGGGTAGCCGTTTGTAGTGCTATCGTAAGTGCTCACGACATTTCAAAAGCTTTTTCTAGTTTTAAATGGTAGCCGTTTTTATTTTAATTGCTATTATTTTGTTTAGAAGCAATGGCTTCGCTTGGGGGTGCCTCGCCAAACAACGAGTGCTGAGATTAAACCCCTTGAACCTGTGTTCATAATGGAACCGTAGGAAAAGCGCATGGATATGACCCCTTCTAGGCCATCTATACGTTTCCTGCTTATCGTAAAAACTCGCATCAATAGAGTTTTTGCAAAAGGGAACTTATGTCAGATTTGATTATTTCCGGAAAAGCATTTCATTCTCGTCTATTTTTAGGTACGGGAAAATTTAGTTCGGCGGCGTCTATGATCGCTGCCATTGAATCGTCTAAAACAGAAATGGTGACTGTCGCCCTAAAAAGGGTGGATTTGAGCGAGGGCAAGGACCCTATTCTTTTAGCCTTGAAGTCATTCAAAGGGCAATTATTACCAAATACCTCAGGAGCCAGAGACGCGAAAGAGGCGATTTTTGCTGCCCGCATGGCACGGGAAGCCTTGGGCACCAATTGGTTAAAGCTCGAGATTCACCCCGACCCTCGTTGGTTACTACCAGACTCTATCGAAACCCTTAAAGCGGCAGAGATTTTGGT